>JAQGJO010000149.1 GCA_028290595.1 Hyphomicrobiales bacterium
TCTCAGCGACCATCGTGCGCCAGCGGGCGAGGCGCTCCGGCTCAAGTCTGCCGTCAGACACCGCGGCGCGAACGGCGCAACCCGGTTCGTGGGCATGGCTGCAATCGCGAAATTTGCAGAGCGGGGCGAGCTCGGTGATCTCAGCGAACAGTTCGTCGATCCCGGCGGCGGCGTCGCTGACATGGAGCGTGCGCATGCCCGGCGTATCGATCACCCAGCCGCCGCCCGCAATCGCATGAAGCGAACGCGAGGTCGTGGTGTGGCGTCCTCTTGCATCGTGCTCGCGGATGCTGCCAGTTTGCTGAGGCTGCTCCTGCGCAGCCCCCGCCAGCGCGTTGACCATGGTCGATTTCCCCACACCCGAGGAGCCGACCATCGCCACCGTCTGCCCCTCACCGCACCACGGACGCAGGTCATTGATGGCATCATTGGTGCGGGGATTCGAGACCACGACGGCCAAGCCTCGCTGCAGCGTGCGCGCCTGTTCGACGTACAGCGCGGCATCCTCGGCAAGATCCGCCTTTGTCAGCAGGATCACCGGCGTCATTCCGGCTTCATTGGCCAGCGCCAGATAGCGTTCCAGCCGGGCGACGTTGAACTCGGCATTGCATGAGGTGACGACGAACAGCGTGTCGACATTTGCGCAGGCCAGTTGCGGGGTATGATTGCCCTCGGTGCGCCGCTGCAGCACCGTCCTGCGCGCCAGGCGGCGTTGCATGATGAGCGTTTCCGGATCGGCGAGCACCCAGTCACCGACGACAAAATCCCCGGTATTGGTGTGAACCGGAAGGCTCAGCTCGATCGGTCCGGTCTGGCATATGGCGGTCATCCGGGTGCGGTGGACGGTCGCGATGCGCGCTGGCAGCGAACCCGCCTCATCCGGCAAAAGCTGATCCGCGAAGAAGCCTGACCATCCCAACTGTGACAGCGACAGGATTGATCGATCGTCGGATTGATCTGTCACCCCGCGATCCAGCGGTGCCGTGGGCAGCCCATAATTTTACCTTTAAACCGGTCGTTGTGGATGTGAGTGTACGACGTGCTTGAGCAAACGGTAAGCCTCACTTCGATCCTGCTTCGAAAAGAGCTTGTCCCGGTTCCGTCAGCGTCAGCGACCGCGCATCACGTAGAGGACGCCGGTGACCGGGGCACCTGCCTCGATACGAAGTTCGGTTTGCAGTTTTCGCTCGATATCGAAGTGTCCCGCCATCGCGGATTCGAAATAGGTCTCGCTATGTGCGAACCGGCCGGAAGGAAGCAGTAGGACGTCGCGCTCGTTGCTGCGCTCGATGCTCACAGCAAAAATCCCGCCCGGCGCCAGCGATCGCGCGATCGCGTCGATGAGGTCGTCTAATCGCCCGAAATAGATGAGAAGATCGGTAGCGAATACGAGGTCGAAAGTGGAATTCGTCGTCCGGAGATAATCCATGACGTCGCTTTTGATCAGCGCGTCATAGATGCCGCGGTCGGCCGCTACCGCGAGCATTTTTGCCGAAAGATCGACGCCGGTCAGGCGGCCGCCGAAGCGCTGCAGCGGCGCGGCCGCCAGCCCTGTGCCGCAGCCGAGATCGAGCATGGCCGCAAACGTCAGCCGGCAGGACGATAACAGGTCCGCCAGATGCTGCGGTACCCGGTAGCCGAGGACGTCGACAAGCTTGCTGTCGAATCCCCCGGCGAATTCGTCGAAATGGGTTTCGACATACGCCGCCGGCGCGTGATCGTGCGGCCGTCCTTGCACCGCATCGAGCAAATAAAGTTGCTCGGGATCGTCCGGTCGCGAATCGAGTCGCTGCCGGGCCACCGCAACGGCGGCGTCGCGCATGCCGTAAGCGCTGAACAGCGAAAACGCCGCGCGAAGAATGTCGTCGAGCGGCTCCACCTCTGCGCCGGCAAGGGCGGGGTAGCGAGCCATGGCGTCGTGAAGGCCGCCACCCGCGATCGACGCGAAGGTGCGGGCGCGGGCATAGAGGCGCAGCGTGATGCCTTCCAGTGGCGCGAACGTCGCGGCCCGCTCGAAGGCGTCGGCGCTCTCGCCAAAACGACCGGCCATGTAGAGCGCCTGGCCCAGGCAAAGATGGGTGACGGCGTCGGCGCCGCCCCACGCCAGCGAACGATGCAGATGCGTGATGGCGTTGTCGAATTTCCGCGAACCCAGATAGAGAAGACCCAATCCAAGATGAGCGTCGCCCAGGGCCGGGTCGAGCGAAAGCGCGCGCTGGTACGCCGCCTCCGATCGGTCGGTGTGCTGCAGTTTCGCTTCCAGGCTCGCATATTGCAGCCATGTGATCGCGTGATCGGGATCAAGCGCCAGAGCCCGCAGGGCGCACGACTCTGCCGGTGCGTCATGTTCGGTGATTTGATAGACCGACGCCAGTTCGCGCCACAGCGTCGTATCATCGGGCGCAAACGTCAGCGCGGCCAGCAACGCATCGATAGTCATCTCATATTGCTGGACGCTGCGACATGCCGATGCGAACTGTCGCAATGCCGAGCGCATGTCGCCAGCGCTGTCGATCAGCGTTGCGAACGCGCTGTATTCCGTCCGCCATCGATCGATCAGAGCGGCAACATGCGGCGCGTCGGGCAGTTCAAGCGTCATATGTGCCATCGAGCCGCCCGCATACCGGACGTTATGTGATCGCGACGTGCGGTTGCTTCACGGAGTAGCGTGGGCAAAGGCGCTCCTGCGCCGTGCCCACGCTTCGCCCACCCTACGCGGCGATGACGCGCCAAATTACGTCGCCGACGTCATCAGCCACCAGCAGCGATCCGTCGGGACCGATGCTGACGCCGACCGGCCGTCCGTAGGACACCTTCTCGTCCGGGGCGAGGAAGCCCGACAGGATGTCGCGGGGCGGGCCGGACGGCAGGCCGTTCACGAACGGAATGAACACCACCTTGTAGCCGCTCAGCGTGCTGCGATTCCACGAACCGTGCTGGCCGATGACCATACCATCCGGGAAGCCCGGCAGCGTGCCCGCCGGCAGCCAGCACAGGCCGAGCGAGGCAGTGTGGCCGCCCAGCGCGTAATCCGGTGTGATCGCCTTGGCCACCATGGCGGCGTCCTGCGGCACGCGGTCGTCCACCGTCTTGCCCCAATAGCAATAAGGCCAGCCGTAGAAGCCGCCGTCACGCACCGAGGTCAGATAGTCCGGCGGCGTCTCGTCGCCGAGGCCGTCGCGCTCGTTGACCACGGTCCACAGCGCGCGGGTGGTGGGCTCCCAGGCGAGGCCCACCGGGTTGCGCAGGCCGGAGGCAAAGATGCGGCTGTTGCCGGTTGCCACATCGAGTTCGTAGACCGCCGCGCGGCCTTCCTCGGCGTCCATACCCATATCGGAAATGTTGGTGAGCGA
>JAQGJO010000158.1 GCA_028290595.1 Hyphomicrobiales bacterium
GCGTAGCAGGGTGTCGATCTCATAGCCGCTGTTTTTCGCGGTGGCGATGCCGATGCTGATGGTGATTTCGAAATATGGCTCGCGCAGCGCGTCCATCAACCGTTCGGCGATCATATAGGCTTCGGCGTTTGAGCAGCGTGTCAGGCAGCAGACGAATTCGTCGCCACCGATGCGGCCAGCCAAGTCGTCCGGCCTGAGATTGTCGACGATGGCCTCGGCGACGGCGCGCAGCACTGTGTCGCCAGTGGCGTGGCCGTGGCGGTCGTTGACGCCTTTGAAATTGTCGAGATCGATCATCAGTACGGCCGCGGGCGTATCGCTTTTGGCGCAGTGGTTCAGCCGTCGCGTGGCCTCCTGCATGAAATAGCGGCGGTTGGGTATGCCCGTCAGCGTGTCGGTGGAGGCCGCCTCGCGCTCGATATTTTCGGTCCGCTCCTTCGACATGCCGATCAGGAGCACGCTCATGGCGACCAGATGCACGACGGAAACGATCGCCATGGATATGACCCAGGGACTGACGAGGAGCGCGTCGACCGACGTCGGCCAGTAGATCACCGTGGAGAGACCGCGGACGGCATAGAATGTTGCGTGCAGGGTCAGCAGGATGGCCGCGGCTTTCTTGGAAACGAGCGGCTCGCGGATATGCCAAAGTTCGTACACGGTCGCGAACGTATAAGCGCTTACAATAAGGGAGGAGAGGATGATGCGCGGCGCGATATTATCGTAGATCGGCGGCACCAGACAGGCGGCAAGCCAAAGCGCCGGGCCGATAGCAAGTGCCAGCCACATGGTTTCACGGCGACGGAAAAGCCGCCCGGAATTCCAGAACATGCCGTTGGACAGTGCAAGCAGCGCATTGGCCAGGCCGATGGAGATGACGTCGGGGATGTTGCCGCGCGCTGCGATGAGCGCTGCGCCCGATGCAGCCACGAGATTGCCGGCGCCCCACCAGGTCAGCGACGGACTATCGGGCGAGCGTCGCCCGGCAAAGATCATCAACAGCCCACAGGTGATCGCGACAAGGATCATCGCGAAAAAGACGGTGAGTACGTCGAGCGTCATTTACGTCCCGAACAAGCACGCATCATCATGCCCTACCTTGTCCGCGGACTAGCCGCCTCTTGCGCTCCGGGCCACCGTTCACCGTTTCTAAAATCCGGTTCTGAAGTCCGACTCGCGGTCTGAAAGCCTAAGGGTCCGCGTAGTTAAGCGATAAAATGTTAATAATCAAACCTGCGCCAAAAGCTTTTCGCGCAGGCCGGTAGTCTTAAGCTGAACAATTTTGGCATTGGGCGAGCCTGTGCGCCCGGCCCTCTTTGGTCAACGCGAAGTCGGCTGAAATTCTTCACAGGATCGCAACGAATGAAATTTTATCATTCCCGGCTGATACGGCTCCCAAGACAGGCTCAAGCGAGGGGGATGGGACCATCGCACGCGGAAATGCTGGAGTAGCGGGACAAATATCCCGCCGCGCTTTTGTCAAAGCGGGTGTCGTCGCTGGAATTGCCATCCAGATCGATTTTATTGGCGGGGGCGCCACTGCCGCGCCCGCCGATGCGGGGCAGACCGGAGCGGGCCAGAACGAACTTGCATGGATCGATGGCAAGGGCCGGCCGAAGTTCCGCTTCGATGCGATTGCCAAAGTCACTGGCGAAAAGACATTCTCTCGGGATTTTCGCGCCACCGACATGCCGGGCTGGCCGAAAGAGCAGAGCCATGCCTTTCTGATCCGCGCGACCAAGGCCGACCGCCTGTTCGAGGATATCGATCTGTCCATGCTTGAGGAGGGCCTCCAGCCCGATCGTGTGGTGATGGCACAGGACCTAGAGCGCGACGGTGTGCGCGTGCCGAATCCCGATTTCTACGGCGAGTTCTATCTGGTGCCGAAAGGCAGGACGCCGGCGTTGCTGGGACAGCCGGTCGCGCTTCTCATCTACAAGGGTTTTGCCCGCTTTGACGCGGCCAAGCGCAGGCTGCATTTCGAAGATCGCGTCGTGCGCTATGGCGCGCAGACCGGACCGAAGCCGCCGCCGCATTACGGCAACGCCCGCTTCGTGCGCATCCAGGGTGACACGCCACAATCCGATGATCTGTATTCGCCCTATAAGGACACCGTCATTTCCGGCACGTTCAAGGGCGATGAGGTGATCTGGCCGGCGGCCGGGGCATCTGATGCGACGGCACGCGGCATGGCGGCCGCAGCAGTGATCGACCGCGAGATCGCCTCGGCGGGAGACGATGCACTGGTCCTGCAGCGCAATTATTTCTCCCAGTCGATCGACCCCTCGGCGATGGAAGCCGACAACGGCAATGGCTGGTTCGATCCGGCAACCCGCGTGCTGCATCTGGTCGTGGCGACCCAGTCGCCCTATGAAATCGCGACCACGGCCGCCGAAATGGCGTCGAAGACAAGTTTCGGTCTGAGTAAGATCGATCTCAAGGCCGGTTATACCGTCGGCTACGGCAGCAAGGATCATACGATCCTGCCGTACTTTTGCGTGATTGCCGCCCTCTACGGCGACGGCCGGCCGGTGCGTCTGGCCAACGATCGCTTCGAACAGTTTCAGATGGCCCTCAAGCGCCACGCCTTCTGGATGAACAATACGTTCGTCATCGACAAGAAGACCGGCCAGTTCAGGGTGATGTAGGGCGAGTACAAATGCGACGGTGGCGGCCGTCCGAATTTCTCGTATTCCGTCGGCACTGTCGGAGCGACGGGGGCGCAATCGATCTATTATTTCCCCAAGAGCGATCTGTCGGTTGCGATCCTGGCCTCGCGCGCCGTCGATGCCGGTTCAATGCGCGGTTACGGCACGGTGCAGACAATGTCCGCCACGGAAATGATGGTGGACGAGGCGGCGCAGCTTCTGAACATCGACGCGATCGACCTGCGGCTGCGGAACGTTTTCGGCCCGGGCATGAAGAACACGCAAGGCGCCATTCCCGCCGGCGCGATGCGCAACGACGAGATGCTGCGCAAGGCGAAGGCGCATCCGTTGTGGACCGGGCGGAACACCCGCAAAGCGGCATTCGACGCCGCCAATCCAGGAAAACGCTACGGCGTGGGGTTCGCGCAGGTGCAGAAGGATTACGGGTCGGGGGCTGAATGCGCCATTGCCAGCATTGAGTTCGATCGCAGCGGCCACCTCTCCTTCCGCCATGTGGCGCATGAAATCGGCACCGGCGTGACGACATCGCAGGCCTTGATGGTCGGCAATATCATCGGCCGCGTGCCCGACAGTGCCACCTATTCCGTCCTCGATTGGCCGGAGATGCCGCTCACGGCGACCGAACAGCCTTATTCGACGCCGCAGGAGAAGGAAGACCAGCTCAAGGCCAATCCGCGCTGGACGCCGACCTATATCGGACCGATGAGCGCCTCGAACAGCGTCTATTATCTGGGACATGCGACACGCCAGGCAGCGCGTTTCCTGCTGCGATACGGCTTATGGCCGGCGGCCAAGGCGATCTGGACCGAGGGTATCGGCGGCGGACAAGCCGCGCCCCTGGTGCTGCGCGAGGAAGATCTGCGCGTGGTCGACGGTAAACTCACGGCCGGAGGTCTCGAACCGCTCAGCTTCGAGCGGCTGGCGGCGAAGGCGCATGCGATGGGCGCCACTACGGCGGCGAGCGTGCATGTGTTCAACCGCTGGCAATGGGCGGAAGCGGACTTCGATATTCCGGGTGCCGGCCGCGTACGGCTGCCGGTCGATGCGTTGTCGGTCAAATATGGCGACGGGGCGCCGGCAAACCATAAAGCCCTGATGACGACAGGCGGCTTCCACTTCATCGAACGGTCCCAGGTCACCTATCCGCCGGTTCAGCGCAACAATGCCAATGTGACGAATTACGCTCCGACCGCCGCTCTGGCGGAAGTGGCGGTGAACACCGCAACCGGTCAGGTGGCGCTGCTGTCGCATCATTCCATCCTCGATTGCGGCACTGCCGTCGTTCCGCAACTTGTGTCGGGACAGATCGAGGGCGGCCTGGCGATGGGTATCGGCCACGCTTTGCATGAATATCTGCCGCTTTACGAAACCGGACCGGGGGACGGCACCTGGAACTGGAACCGCTATCGCCTGCCGCACGCCACCGACGTCGCCGTGTGGTCGCAAACCCACGAGTTGATGCCGCCGCTGGGTGACACCGATCCGCCCAAAGGCATTGCTGAAGTGGTTATGGTTGCGATCGTGCCGGCCATCGCCAACGCCGTTGCCCACGCCATCGGCAAGCGATTTTATGAATTTCCAATCACACCGGACAAGATCCTCAAGGTGCTGTCATGACGCTTGCCGCCGCCCTTGCTGCCCGTCCGCTCTCGCTCACCGTCAACGGCAAACAGGTGGGGCCGGTCGACGTCCCGGACGGGCTGATGATGCTGGACTTCCTGCACGAATATCTGAACCTGACCGGCTCGCGCTTCGGTTGCGGGCAGGGCATCTGCCACGCCTGCACGATCATTCTCGATCGGTCCGATGGACGCTCGGAATCGATCCGCACCTGCATTACCGGCGCGCACTATTTCGCCGGCCAGTCGGTCAGGACGATTGAGAGCCATGCTGAACGCGATGCGGATGGCCAGGTGGTGAAGCTCTCGCCGATCCAGCAGGCTTTCATCGAGCATTTCTCATTTCAATGCGGCTATTGCACGCCGGGCTTCGTCAATGGCGCGACGGTGCTGATCGAACGTCTGATGCGGCAACCGATCGCGCGGAAGGATATCGAGCGCACGATCACCGAAGCGCTCGACGAGCACATCTGCCGCTGCACCGGCTATGTCCGTTATTACCAGGCTGTACAGGAGGTCATTCTCCATACACCCGGGCTGCTGCGCGATTGAAACTAGGAAAAGCGATGCGTCGGATCTGGATCGGACTGGCTGCCGTCTGCGTGATCGTGGGATTGGCCGCGCTTGCTGTTTTTTCCGGACTGACGGATCGCTCCGTGGTCAACCGCACGGTCGACCAGCCGCTGAGCTCGGAGCAGATGAAGGCGCTGGCGCCGAAGGGACGCTATCTCGCCGTGGCAGCAGATTGCGTTGCCTGTCATACCGATAAAGGCGGGCCGGCCTGGGGTGGCGGAATGGCGTTCGCTACACCCATGGGAACGATCTATGCGACGAATATCTCGCCCGACAAGGAAACCGGCATCGGCCAATATTCACGCGCCGAGTTTCACCGCGCGGTGCGAGATGGCATCGGCAAGCATGGTTATCTCTATCCCGCCATGCCTTACACATCTTACCGGCTGATGGCGCCCGACGACGTTGACGCCATCTACGCCTATCTGATAACGCGCGAACCGATACCCCTGGCGAACAAGCCGACGACGATTCCGTTTCCGATGAATATCCGCCGGTTCATGACCTTCTGGGACATGGTCAACCTGAGTGGCGAGGCGGCGCTGCCTGGCGAGCAGAACCGCTCCGCGGCGTGGAACCGCGGCAATTACCTGGTCAACGCGCTCGGCCATTGCGGCGAATGTCATACGCCGCGAAACTTGATGATGGCGATGAAGCCGTCGCAGCAGTTCAAGGGTGCGGTGCTGGAGGGCATCGAAGCGCCGGATATCACGCCGCCTGCGCTTAAAGCACTCGGCTTTGATTATCCCAGCCTTGCGCAATTCATGAAGACCGGCATCGGCGCACAGGGCGCCATGACGCATCAGATGTTCGACGTGGTGCATCATTCAACCCAGCATCTGACCGATGAAGATCTTACGGCCATGGCAACCTATCTGCTGGGCGATGATGCAGGACCGGCAAAAATGCCGGTGACCGACGGCAAATCGCGGGGTCCGGAGGCCGGCCGGCGCGTCTATGTCGAGGTCTGCTCCGGCTGTCATGGCAGCGATGGCGAAGGCATCCCCAATGTTTCGGTTCCGATGCGCACCAATACAACCTTGCGCCTCGCCAGCCCGCGCAACTTCCTGCAAGCGGTGTTGCACGGCTTGCCCGAGCAGGAGTTTCCCGGCGAGAGACGGATGCAGCCGATGCCCGGCTTCGCCAATAAACTGACCGACCAGCAGATCACCGATCTCACGAACTGGATGCGGGCAACCTGGGGCGGTCAGGCAACGGACGTCACATCCGATGTGGTCGCCAAGGCTCGCTAAACCTGCGCCAACAGCTTTTCGCGCAGGCCGGCCCGTTCCATGCGCGGCAGGACTTCCTGCAGGAAATAGGGCATGTCGGCAATGTAGTCGAGAAAGGTGATGGCGGCGCCGCGCAGGCCGGCAGCTTCAAGCTGAACCATTTCATCGACAATGTCGTCGGGCGAACCAACGAAGGTGTAGCTGCCGGGGAAGGTGCCGGGATAGATCTTACCGCGCAGGCGGGTGTGGGCCTGGGGGTTGAGGTCCATGCGCTCTTCCTTCGGCGTATCCTTGCCCATGGTCGCGGCCTTCTGCTTGCGCATGTGGTCGAGCGAGGCCCGGTCGGCCATTTCCTCGGCGAAGTAATAGTAGAAATCCTCGGCCTCCTGGCGGGTCGGCCGGCAGACGATATGGCTCGATGTGTAGACGGGAATGGTGCGGCCGTAGCGCGCCGCATAGTCATTGACGCTTTTGACGATCATCGGGGCGCGGTCCAGCGATGACACGCTTGTGAACAGAAGGTCGGAGGCCTGGGCGGCGAAATCGCGCCCCTGGTGGGAGAAGCCGGCCGACATGACCGGCGGCATCGGCTTTTGCAGGGGCAGGGGATTGGTGGTGAGGCCGCGCAACTTATAGAATTCGCCGTCCCAGTCGAACGGCTCGCCGCCCTTCAGCAGTTTGGCCAGCACGCGATACCATTCCAGCCCCTGATCATAGCGCCGCTCGGCGTCGATCGTGACGCCGTGGACATCGAATTCCTCCTGATTCCAGCCGCAGACGATGTTGAGGCCGACGCGCCCGTTGGTGGCGTGGTCGATGGTCGTCAGCGCCTTGGCCGTATAGGCCGGCGTCATCACCGGCACATGGATGGTGACGAACATGGCGATGCGCTTGGTCAGCGCGCCGATCGCCGCGCTATGGGTCAGCGTTTCAAACGAATGGCCGAGATTGTCGGCCTCGCCGCCCAGGCCGCGCCATTTGGCGACCGGCAGGATGAATTCAATGCCGGCCTCGTCTGCCCAGAGGGAAATCTTGACGATGTCGTCCCAGTTGGCGCGCCAGCGCTCGGGCGCCTTGCTGATGGCGAAGCCGCCGTCGCAATTGGCGTTGAACAGGCCGAGCTTGAAGCGGTTGGGCCCAAAAATCGGGTTGGGAACGGTTTTCATCGGGCGTTTCTCCAAATTTTCTTGATGTTGGGCGCAACATGCCGATTTTCGGCGAGAGTGACAAGGTTAGGGAAAGATCGAGACCGGAGTTCGGGCTGACGCCTTCGTGAAATGTTGCGAAGACGCCGCATGTTATACTCCGCTGCAGGTGGGGGTTGCATGAACAAGATTTCGATCAGGAATTGGGACGATATCGCCGATCGGCAACCTGCCTATGCGCTTGTCGCTGGCGTTGATTTGGTCGTCATCCGCCACGACGAGGACGTTTCGGTCTTTTACGGGCGCTGCCTGCATCGCGGCGCCTTGCTCGCTGACGGCCATGTGCGCGGCGCCAATCTGATCTGCGGCGTGCACGATTGGGATTATCGGCTCGATAGCGGCGTCAGCGAATATAACAATGAGGAAGTGCTGCCGAAGTTTTCCGCCTGGATCGAGGCGGGCAAGGTTGTGGTCGATGCCGACGAGATCGCCGCCTTTGCGCAGAGCCATCCGCAACCGTTCGACCGCTCGGCCTATCTTGGCCTGTATGCCGATGTCCACGGCACGCCGGATGAGCCTTATACTGGCCTGATCCACACCTATGCGCGCGACGGCCTCAAAGTGGTCGGGCATCACGGCACGGTCGATGCGATGGGCGTCCCGCGCAGTAAATTGCCGGACTGGGACGATATCCAGTTCGTCACCGCGCAATTGCACACGATGCCGAGGCTCGACGACGAGCCTGTCGGCACCGATGTGACCATCGGCCAGAATGCGCAAAAGCCGCTGAAGCTCGCCATTCCCTTGTTCGTCTCGGACATGAGTTTTGGTTCGCTCTCGGCGTCGGCCAAAGTGGCGCTTGCGCGAGGTGCAGAGCTGTCCGGTACCGGCATCTGCTCCGGCGAGGGCGGCATGCTGCCGGAAGAGCA
>JAQGJO010000174.1 GCA_028290595.1 Hyphomicrobiales bacterium
TGCAGGTGCAGACGGCAGAACCGATCGAACCGGCCCCACCCGTAACGATAGCAACTTTGGTCATGATGCTCCCTCTAAAACACTCTCTAGCGCAGCCGTTTGTGGGCCGTCTCGCGGATGGTCAGCAACGTTACGCCGGTAAATAGAGCGGCGGCGACGACATAATAGGCGGGCGCCACCGGCGAACCGGTCTTGTCAATGAGAATGGTCGAGATAAAGGGCGCGAAGCCGCCAAACACCGTGACTGCGATGGCCGAGGAGATGCCGACCAGGGTGGCGCGGCGATGGGTCGGAAACAATTCAGAGATTGCCGCGGGACCGACGCCGGCGATCATCGCCGTCAACACCGACAGGATCATCTGGATCAGCAGAATGGTGCCGAAACCGGGCTTTCCGACGATGATGCCGTAGAGTGGAATGGGCAGCACGATGAAGCCGATCGTGCTGATCCCCATCAAGACGCGGCGGCCGACCCTGTCGGAGATGGCGCCGGCGACGGGAATGAGCAGCACCGCAAGCATGGTGGAGATGGCCGTGGACCACAGGGCTTCCTTCGGCGTCAGGCCGCCATAACGCTGCGTATAAGTGTTCATATAGACCATCGCCGCGAAGGCCGTGACCGTCCACAAGGTGACGATGCCGACCGATTGAAATACCGACATGAGCGTCGACGGTTGAGCCGCGTCGGTGTCCAGCGCCTTTTCGGAGGGCAGATGTTGAAACTTCGGCGTCTCCTCCACATTGCGCCGCATGTAGAGCGCGACGAAGGCGAGCAGGCCGCCGGCAAGGAATGGCACGCGCCAGCCCCAATCACTCATCTGCTCCGGCGTCAGCAAGGTCGAGAGCGTCGCGACCACGGCTGAGCCGAGGAGCAGGCCGCCATAAGTCCCGACCTGGTGGAAACTGGCGAAGAAGCCGCGGCGCTGTTCGGGCGCCCACTCGATAAGGAAGGCCGCGGCGCCGCCGAATTCAGCGCCCGCGGACAGGCCCTGCAGCAGCCGGGCGATCACGATGATGATGGGCGCTGCAATGCCGATCGTCTGATAGGTCGGCGCGATGCCGATCAGCACCGAGGCGCCCGCCATCAGAAACATCGCCACCAGCAGGACGAATTTGCGACCTTTGACGTCGGCAAGCCGGCCGAAGATGACCGCACCCAGCGGACGCGCGAAGAAGCCGACGCCGAACGCCGCGAACGTTGCCAGCAGCGCCACGCTTTCATTCTGGGATGGAAAAAAGTGTCTGGCAAGAATGGCGACGACAAAGCCATAGACGGTGAAATCATACCATTCGAGGATATTGCCGAGACTGGCAATGACAACAGAGCGCCGTGCTTTCGACGTCACCGGCGCCGAATAGTCGGCGACGATTGCCTGATCTTGCACAGTCATCTGATCCTCCCTCGCGATATGACCGATTTCTTGTTTCTTGAGATTTCGGGTCGTCATGGGAGATTGGGGGCGCGGCTCTCAACACGCAAATTGATATTCTTGATAGGTATTATTGATCTTGCGAATTAAAGGTCGCGGGTCGGCTTGGCGCTCTTGAGGCGGACATCTCTCGCCACTTTGACGAAGTTTTTGACCAGCGTCAGATCCTGGTCGGTGCGATACACCAGATAGAGCGGCAGTCGGGGCAGAAGGCCGGGCGCCAACGGCCGGTATACGACGGCTTCTCGGTGCAGGGACTGCATCGAAGCCGGAATGAATGAAATCCCGCCACCGGCTGCCACGATATTGACCGCGGCCATCAACCGAGGGGTTTCGTGGGCGATGCGTGGCACAATGCCATGCTTGGCCAGCGCCGCCGTCATCCAATCGAAGATGCCGAACCCGTCTGGGCGGCGATACAGCACGAAGCCTTCGCCGGACAACATCTTCAGGGTCACGGCCTGCGCGGGCTTGCGGGCCAGTGCGTGGCTGTTGGGGATCGCCAGCAGCATGTCTTCGTCCAGCAGTGCCGTCCTGGTCAGATCCGCCAACTCGGGCGGCGCGAAGCGCATGAATGCTGCATCGAGCTTGCGGTTTTGCAGGCCCAGGATGAGTTCGTAGGTCTCATGCTCTTCGACCTCGATTTTCGCCAGCGGATAGGCGTGGCTGAACGCCTGCAGGATGCGCGGCGTGATCGGGTGCATTGATGCCGAACTGGTGAAGCCGACGGAGAGCAGCCCCTGTTCGCCGCGGTCGAAGCGGCGCACTTTCTCGATCGCTTCGGTGGTGCTTGCCAGGATGTGGCGGGCTTCTTCAAGAAATACCTGGCCGGCGACGCTCAAGGCGATGCGCTTTGGCGCGCGCGCGAACAGTTGCACCTTCAGCTCTGCCTCCAGGGCACGGATCTGCTGGCCGAGCGGCGGTTGCTGAATGCCGAGCCGCTGCGCGGCCTTGGTCATGCTGCCGCTTTCCGCGACCGCCACGAAGTAGCGAAGGTGCCGGAGTTCCATGTATCTATAAAGTTCCAAAGTGGAATAGAAAGAATATTTTACATTCTTTTCGGCCTGGGCCAAGGTCTGTTTCGACATTCGAAAAGCTGCCAAGGAGGATCCGCCCATGACCAAACAACTCTCAGTCGCCATCGTCGGCGCCGGCATGGGCGGCCTAGCCGCGGCCTCGACGTTGCGACAGGCCGGCCTCGACGTTCAGGTCTACGAGCAGGCGCGGAAGTTTGCCCGCATCGGCGCCGGCATTCAGATGCTGCCGAATTCGTCGCGGGTGCTGCGCGGCATCGGTGTCGAGCAGAAGGTGCGCGGCACGGCGTTCGAGCCGTACTCGCATCTCAACCGCGTATGGGACACCGGCGAATTGAAGCGCGAACTGCCGATGCCGGAGAGCCTCTACGGCGCGCCGTTCCTGTGCATGCATCGCGGTGATCTGCACGAAGCGCTATTGTCGAACGTGCCATCCGACAGCGTCCATCTCGGCAAGAAGCTGACCGGCATCGAGCAGACCAAGGATCAAGCAGTGCTGTCGTTTGCGGACGGCACGAGCGCGAAGGCGGACGCGGTCATCGGCGCCGACGGCGTCCATTCGCTGGTGCGCGAGATCGTGGTTGGGCCGGACAAGCCGATTCATAAAGGCCGCATCGCCTATCGCGGGGTTTTCGACGCCGCTCTCATGGGCGGCAAGACCATCAAGCCGTCGCGTACCAAGTGGTGGGGCCCCGACCGCCACATCGTGATTTATTACACCAAGGCCGATCGCAGCGAGATTTACTTCGTCACCAGCGTACCGGAGCCGGCCGACTGGATCACCGAAGAATCCTGGTCCGCGAAAGGCGACATCAACGAACTGCGCGAGGCCTATGCGGGCTTCCATGATGAAGTGATGTCCGTCCTGAATGCCTGCCCGGAATGCCACAAATGGGCGATTCTGGAGCGCGACCCGCTGCCGACATGGAGCAAGGGCCGCATCGCGCTGCTCGGCGATGCCTGCCACCCGATGACGCCCTATATGGCGCAGGGTGCGGCGACCTCGATCGAAGATGCAGCCGTGCTTGCACGGAGTTTTACCGCGGCGGGGAACGACGTCGGCCATGCTTTTGCGATCTATGAGGCGACCCGCAAGCCGCGCACCTCGCGCATTCAGGCGATCTCCAGCGCCAACACCTGGATGCAGGGCGGCAGCGAAGATACGTCGTGGCTCTATGGCTACGACGCGTTCAACGTGCCGCTGGTCGACCCGACGCGGCAAGCCGCCGAATGACAGGCGTTACGCCAAGCTGACCAAGCCTAAAATGACAATGGGAGGGAAACGATGAAGGGCATTCGTGCGCTATTCTTTGCGGGCCTTTGCGTAGCGGCATCGCTTGGCAACGCCAATGCAGCCGACTGGCCGACACGGCCGGTCAAGATCGTGGTGCCGTTCGCCGCCGGCGGGCAGTCGGACATCGTCGCGCGGCTGTTCGCGCAGTCGTTGAGCGAACGATTCAAACAGG
>JAQGJO010000202.1 GCA_028290595.1 Hyphomicrobiales bacterium
TGTGCCTTTCCGGTGAGCGCCGACGGCGGCGCCGGCGCGAGGGTGATCGTCGCGTCGCTATAATCGATGTCCCGGCGAAATTGCGCAAGCACGGTCATTTTCACTTCCTGGCCGAGGTTCCGTTCGCTAATTCATGGCTGAAACGCCATTCAAGCGTCGACTTGATTATTAGGGTGATCAGAGCAAGCAAAGCGAGCAACGAAGCAACCGTAAAAGCGGCAACCCATTGATAGTCGTTGTAGAGAATCTCGATATGCAGCGGCATCGTATTGGTCAGGCCCCGGATGTGACCCGAAACGACCGCGACGGCGCCGAACTCGCCCATCGCGCGGGCGTTGCACAGCAGGACGCCGTACATCAGGCCCCATTTCACGTTCGGCAACGTCACCCGCCAGAACGTCTGCAGGCCGCTGGCGCCGAGCGAGATCGCCGCCTCTTCGTCGACCGTGCCCTGTTCGTCCATCAGCGGGATCAACTCGCGTGCGACAAATGGGAACGTCACGAAGATTGTCGCCAGCACGATGCCGGGCACGGCGAAAATGATCTGGATGTTGTGAGCCTTCAGCCACTCACCGAAAAATCCGTGAGAGCCGAACATGATCACATAAATCAATCCGGCAATGACCGGCGAAACCGAGAACGGCAAATCAATCAGGGTGATGAGAAAGGCTTTGCCGCGAAACTCGAATTTGGCGATCGCCCAGGCCGCGCAAAGCCCGAACACGAGATTGGCCGGCACCGAAATGGCCGCGACCAGCAGCGTGAGCCGGATTGCGGCCAGCGTATCCGGTTCGCCAAGCGAATTAAGGAACGGCCCGAGGCCGCCTCGCAGCGCCTCGGCAAACACCACGACCAGGGGAAAGCCGAGAAAGAGGCCCAAAAACAGCAATGCAATGCTGATTAAAACCGACTTTACGGACCTGGCTTCGGTCGTCGGCGCACGCCATGTCGATGGCGCCGCAAGCGCTTGATCAGACATAACCGAACCTCCGCCGCGCCCAGGCCTGGATGAGGTTGATCGTCAGGAACATCACGAATGAAATCGCCAGCATGATGGTGGCGATGGCCGTCGCGCCGGAATAATCGAATTCCGTCAGGCGGATCACGATCAGCAGCGGCGCAATCTCCGTACGGTAGGGAATGTTGCCGGCGATGAACACCACCGAGCCGTACTCGCCGACGCCGCGCGCCAGCGCCAAGACGAAACCCGTCAGAATGGCCGGCAACAGTGTCGGCAGGATCACGCGGAAGATGGCCTGGTACCGGTTGGCGCCCAAGGTCGCGGCCGCCTCCTCCACCTCGCGCTCGAGTTCAAGAATCACCGGCTGCAAGGTACGCACTACGAACGGCAGTCCGACAAATGTCAGCGCGACCACGACACCGAGCGATGTGTAAGCGACTTTGATGCCGAACGGCTCGATGTACTGTCCAATCCAGCCGTTCCTGGCAAAGATAGCGGTCAGCGCGATACCCGCGACCGCGGTCGGCAGCGCGAACGGCAAATCCACAATGGCGTCGATCAGGCGTTTGCCGGGAAATTCGTAGCGCACCAGAACCCAGGCGACGATCACGCCGAAAACGGCATTGATCATCGCCCCGATGAGGGCTGCCCCGAACGAGAGCCGCAAGGCGGCAAGGACGCGCTCGCTGCTGATAACGGCCCAATATTCCTGCCACGACAGCTCCATCGTGCGCACGATCAAAAGCGCGATAGGAATCAGGACGATCAGGCTGAGGTAGACCATCGCAAAGCCGAACGTCACCCCAAACCCGGGGATGACGCTTGGCTGCCGGCAGGTCCTGGTCGCAATTGTCGCCATTAAAACGGTGCCAAAAAAAGCGGTAACGTGTCAGCGCTTGTATATCTGATCGAAGACGCCGCCGTTGGCAAAATGCTTCGGAGTCACCTTGGCCCAGCCGCCGAAGACCGGATCGTCGATAGTAAGCAATTTTACCTCCGGGAAACGCTTGAGATCTGCCTGATCGGCAAACTCCGGCTTCGCCGGGCGATAGTAGTTCTTGGCGATGAGTTTCTGCGCCGGGGCGCTGTAGAGATACTCCAGGTAGGCTTGGGCGACCTGCGTGGTGCCCTTCTCATCCGCGTTGCCCTTTACGAGCGCAACCGGCGGCTCCGCCTTGATCGACAGCAGCGGTACGACAATATCGAATTTGTCCGGGCCAAGTTCGTTGATGGCCAGGAAAGCTTCATTCTCCCAAGACAACAGAACATCGCCAAGCCCACGCTGAACGAATGTCGTCGTCGAGCCTCGCGCTCCGGTATCGAGAACGGGAACATTCTTATAGAGCGCGCCGACGAATTCCTTGATCTTGGCTTCGTCGTGATTGAATTTTTGGTCGGCAAAACCCCACGCCGCAAGATACGCCCATTGCGCACCGCCCGAGGTTTTCGGGTTCGGCACGATGACTTCGATGCCTGGCTTCACAAGATCGTCCCAATTCTTCAGATTCTTCGGATTGCCTTTGCGGACTAGGAACACATATGTCGACGTATAGGGCGTCGAGCCGTTCGGCAATTTGGTACGCCAGTCCGCCGGAATCTTATTTGTCTTTTCCGCAATCGCGGTTATGTCGGATTCAAGCGCGAGCGTCACCACGTCCGCTTTCAGTCCGTCGATCACAGCGCGCGCCTGACCGCCTGAGCCGCCATGCGACTGCTGGATCGTAACGGTGTCGCCGGTCTTGCCTTTCCAGTACTTGCTGAACTCAGCATTGTAAGCGCGATACAATTCACGGGTCGGGTCGTAGGACACGTTGAGCAACGTCACGTCGGCCGCATGGACTGAGCCAATCAATGCCGCTGAAACAACAATACTGGATAAAATTCTATTCATCAGACCCTCTGCTCACACGCAAATCGCGTTGTCGTCAGCCACGTTTCACGAACCGGCCCGCGCACGCAAGAGTCGCCAATACAAATAAGATCAAGATTTCCCACTCTAATGACGGAACAGAATGAAATGTTCCCGAACGCGATTAGGGCGCTAGGTTACACCTGCGGCATTTTCGCCTTGTCTCAATTCAGGCCGGCATTAAGATAGGAAAATGCCGCCGCTTTTCACCATCGGCTATGAACAGGCCAGGCCTGACGCCGTTTTAGGCGAGCTTAAGCGTGCGAAAGTCGACCTGCTGGTCGATACGCGCGCTATTGCCGCATCGCGGCGTCCGGGATTTTCCAAGCGCCAGCTTGCCGCATCGCTCGACGAAAAGAATATCGCCTACGTTCACTTGCAGAAATTGGGCACGCCGGCGGAAGGCCGCGCCGCGGCAAAATCGGGCGACTTCGAAACGATGTTGCGTATGTATGACAAATATATCAAGACGCCCGAAGCCGCGGCGGCGCTTGATGATCTGATCGGCCTGATCAAATCGGGCAAACGCGTCGCCCTGCTCTGCTACGAACGCCAAGCCTGCGAATGCCATCGCAGCCACATCGCCGCGCTGGTCAAAAAGCGTGTGCGCGGGACCAAGGTCGAGGACCTGGTGCCGCCTATTTTCTGATTATTCCGCGGGCTGTTGACGCCGCCGCAATCCGCCTTCGACGCCCGACACCAGCCCACTGATCATCAGGGTATTGATCACGAACACGGTTGCAACAATCGCGGTAATCCACAGCACGAGATCGAAGCCGCCGTGGTCATATAGCTTGCCGATGCCCCACACCGTCGGTCCGGCGGACGTGAAGTTGAGGAAGAAGCGCATCGCATAAACCCGGCCGCGCCACGCCGGCGGCGTGTAGCGCGCCAACACGATGTCGTTGAGCGTTACCTGCGCGTAGATTGCGGCGACCACGAGTGCGAGTGCCAGCAGAATGGGCCAGCCGACCGCATAATTGAGCAGCACCACGCCGATGAACTGCGCTATCGCGACGCCGGCCAGCAAATAATGCGGTCGAAAACGATCGACCAGCCGGCCGATCGATAGTTGCGCGAGCGCGCCGCACAGAAACACCGCGGTGGCGAGGAAGCCGACCAGCGTGAGCGGAATGCCGTCGGCGACACGCGCATCGATCACCTTCGGAATGATCACAGTAATGCAGTTGAAAACAAGACCTGACGATACGGATAACGTCAGGAACAGGCCGATCACCGCGTAAACGAGGCGCCGGTCGAGCGTGACGTCCTGCGCATGCGGTTGCGGCACATGACGGCTGCGATTGTCCGGCGTGAGCATGACATAAACGATGCCGGTCAGGATGAAGATCGCGCCCGGAACGAAGAACGCCCAGCGCCAGCCGATCCATGCGGTCAGCGCCGCGGTGATGCCGGCCGCGACCGATACGCCGACGTTGCCGCACACACCGTTGACGGACATGGTGTGGCCGCGGTTGATGGCCTGCTCAACAATCATGGGCAGGCCGACCGGATGATAGATGGCCGCGAATATGCCGACACCGAACAGCGCAATCGCCAGCATCGTGAAGCTCGTCGACAGCCCGACCGCGATGCACGACGCGCCGGTGCCGATGAAGAAGATCGCCATCATGTTGCGGCGGCTCCAGTGATCGGCGAGCCAGCCGGATGGCAGCGCGAACAGACCGAACGCCGTGAAGGCCGCGGTCGAGAGCATCAGCAGATCGCCATAGCTGCGGCCGTATACCGCCTCCAGCCCGATCACCACGGTCGGGAAAATCAGGATGACGAAGTGGTCCAGAAAATGCGCCCAGTTCAGGAAACGGATCGAGCGCCGGCGGGCGGCGTTATCGACGGCGGGCGATGTGGCGGAAACGGCGGTCATGGAAAGAATGTATTCCCGGTGCGGGTGATTTCTGAACCGGATATAGCTCTTGCCATTTGGCGATGTTCGGTCGATTTTCGTCGTGAAAGGGCCAAATCGGATGACCGCACCTCAATACCTCGACTCCATGGATAGCGCCCCGCGCCCGGTCGCCGTGCTGGCGCGAACCTTGGAGCTTGGACACGCCATTCCGGTGCACATGCATCGCCGCGGCCAGTTGCTACACGCCGTCAGCGGGATCATGCGGGTCGAGACAGCCGAGGCCGCCTGGATCGTGCCCCCGGCCCGCGCCCTTTGGCTGCCGGCGCAATGGCCGCACAGCGTCGCCACGCGCAGCCACGTCGAAATGCGCACGATCTATATCGACCCTTCGGTCTGTGAAGCCTTGCCGCAACAGCCTGTTCTGGTTGAGATTTCCGGCCTTCTGCGCGAGTTGATTTTGGCGCTGCTGGAAGAGCCGGTCGACTTCGCCGAAGCCGGCCGGGGCGGCACTATCGCGACGCTTATCCTCACCGAGCTGGCACGCCTGCGGGAACGACGGCTCGAAGTCCCGATGCCGCGCGACGAACGGGCGCTCCGCGTTGCCCGCGCGCTGCTGGATAATTCCAGCATCGGTCACGGCCTCGACCGCTGGGCGAGCGAAGCGGGTGCCAGCCGCCGCACGCTGGCACGCATCTTCCGCAACGAGACCGGTTTGGGCTTCGCCGAATGGCGCGCCCGCCTGCGCGCCATAGACGGCCTTGCCCGCCTGTCCGATGGTGCTTCAGTCGCGGAAACCGCCGCCTCGGTCGGCTACGCCAGCCCCAGCGCCTTCTCGGCGATGATCCACCGCACCATGGGCA
>JAQGJO010000205.1 GCA_028290595.1 Hyphomicrobiales bacterium
GCGGCGCTTTCGTCATCGTCAAGCCGCCCGAGCAGTTCATGCCGAACAGGCCGAGCTTGAATTTGTTATCGTTGTCCATGCGTGTCAGCGGCCGCGGCATACTCTTCCTCTTGGTTTCCTCTGGGACTTTATCTTCTACGGCTTCTTATAAGGAAAGTGCTCGTCGCGCTCGATCTTTATGCCCTTGATGACTTCCTTGAGCGTGCCGCTCAGCGGCAGGCTGACGCGCAGGCGATCGGCTTCGGCCAGGACGATCATCATGTCCTTTTCGGCCCACGGCATGGCGTGCCGGCCAACCTGCGTTTCGAGCGCCCAGTTGGAGGCACTGCTGTCGAGCAGCATTTCACGCATGGCGATTTCGTCGACGCCATATTTTCCGGCGAGTTTGAAGCCTTCGTGATTGGCTGAAATGCACGCCCACAGGATGAGATTGTTGACCATCTTGCCGACCTGCCCCGCACCGGACGGACCGAGGCGATAGATCGAACTGGCGAATGTGGCGAAGGCCGGGCGGCAGGCGTCGAAAGCCTCCTTATCGCCGCCGCCGGTGATGAGCAGCTTGCCGGCTTCGGCTGGACGCTCGCCGCGGCACAGCGGAACATCCAGCGGGATGAAACCAAGCTGCGACAGGCGCTCGGAGAACCTGGCCATGCCCTCCGGCGAAATCGTCGCGGCAATGCCGACAATCGTCCCCGGCCTGGCGCGCGAGGTGACGCCGTTGTCGCCGAAGAGAACGGTTTCGACATCGTTCTCAAAGGCGACGATGACGATCACCAGATCGGCATCGGCGGCGGCCTCGCCCGGCGAAGCAGCGACAGTGACGCCTTTGCCGGCCACGGCCTTGCAAGCCTTCGGATCAACATCAAATCCGGTGACGCCAAATCCTCCATTGAGGAGATGGCGCGAAATCGGATTACCCATTTTGCCGAGACCTATGACCGCAACGTTCTTTATTTTGCCTTCAGCCATATTCGTTCAACCTGCGTTTTGCCGCGCGACGCGGCAGCCCATCCACGAACCTGCGAGAGGAAAGACGGTGTCATCCAGGCGGATTTCCGCTTTTTGCGTGAAACCCTCGTAACCTCCCAATTTCTTCATTCATTGAACGAGACTGTCGCCGCCCTTGGCTCGCCTTGTCAATGGAGGGAGGCGCATAACGGCTTTTCGCTGGCGTGGAACGGCGCTAGTCTCCGCGGCATATCGGACATCGGTTTGCGGACTTCGGAGATTTCATGGCCAGAATTGAAACATTGTTCGCGGTGCGCGACCTTGCGATCGTCGTTACCGGTGCTGCCAGCGGCATCGGCCTCGCCATTTCGGAAGCCATGGCGGCCAATGGCGGAAAAGTCACGATGTCCGACCGGGAGCAAGAAAAGCTGGACGCTGAAGTGGCGCGGCTGCGCGATGACGGCCTCTCGGTGCGCGGCAGCGTCGCCGACGTCACCAACCCCGAGGACATGCGGCGGCTGTTCGACGAAACCGTGGCCGCCGACGGCAGGCTCGACGTGGTGTTCGCCAATGCCGGCATCAGCGGCGGCCCCGGCTTCCTGCGCACGGACAATACGCGCAATCCCGACACCGCGTTCGAGAACATTCCCGCCGATCTGTGGAAGCGGGTTTTCGATACCAATGTCGGCGGCGTGTTCGCAACATTGCAGGCGGCGATCCCGCATATGAAGGCGCAGGGCGGCGGCAAGATCGTCATCACCAGTTCGATTTCGTCGATGCGCATCGAGCAGCATGTCGGCGCGACCTATGTTGCCTCGAAGGCCGCCGTCGGGCAGATCGTGCGGCAGACGGCGATCGAACTGGCGCGCTACAACATCAACGTCAACGCCATCGCCCCCGGCCCCGCCATCACCAATATCGGCGGCGGACGCCTGAAGGATGCAGAGGCGCGGGCGCCCTTCGAGCGTTTGAACCCGATGCATCGCATCGCCACGCCGCAGGACATGCAGGGCGCGGCGCTGTTCCTGGCTTCGCCGGCGTCGAACTATGTCACCGGCATTCATGTGGTCGTCGATGGCGGCTTCCTGCTCGGCCAGGCAGATTGACTCAATCGTAAATCTGCTTGGCGCGCTCGGCCATGATGGCGCGCTCCTGCACGATCGGCGTGCCGAGCAGCTTGGCGCCGGCAAATTGTTTTGCCTGGGCATCGGCCTTCTCGACGGCGCCATCGACGACCGGGATCATCCAGCCGTTGGCGTAGATGGTCTGCGATTCCAGTTCGAGAAAATGGTTGAGAAAGACATCCGCCGCATTGGGATGCGGCGCATTCTTCTGCACGGCGTTGACGAACATGCCGTAGGCAATGCCCTCCTGCGGCACCAGCAGTTTGACCGGCAGGCCCTGCAGCTCCCGCGCCAGCGCGAAGACCTGTGGCGTATAGATTGGGTATTCGCCGCGCGCGATGCGCCGCGCGTCGTCGGACGGATTGCGGCTGAAGACCGGATTCTGCGCCTTGAAGCTGGCGTGGAACTCCGGCCCGAACGCCTTGTACATCACCGTGAACCAGTTGTTGCCGCCGCCGATCGGACGCGGATCGTCAGCCAAGATGCGGCCTTTCCATTTCGGGTCGAGGAGATCGCGCCATGATTTCGGCTCGTCTTCCGGCTTCACCAGATTGGTGTTGATGAGGATGCCGGTCGGCTGGATATAGGCCGGCACGAGCAGCGGATTGGTGCTCACGTCCTTGCGGATGTTTTTCAGATTGGGCAGGTTGCCCGGCGCCTGCACCTGATCGAGCACGGTTTCGACGACGCTGCCGGCATGCAGTTGCAGGTCGCCGAGATAGCGGCCGGCGGCGTGCTCGGTGCGGATGCGTTCGGTCATTTCGCTGCCGCGCGCCGTGATCTGCTCGACCTTGATGCCGTATTTCGTCTCGAAATTTTTCGCCACCGCATTGAACAGGCCGATGGATTGACCGGCATTGTAGACGACGACGCGGCCTTCCTTTTTCGCCGCTTCGACCACGGCCTCCCATTTGGAATCTTGCGCATAGGCCAGCGCGACGGGAGCAGC
>JAQGJO010000208.1 GCA_028290595.1 Hyphomicrobiales bacterium
ACTCAGCAGCGCCATGTCGCGATCGCGGCCGGGGTTCGGCGTGGTCAAAAGCTTCGGACCGTAGAAGATCGAATTGGCGCCGGCGAGAAAGCACAGAGCCTGCGTCTCCTCGCTCATCTCCTCGCGACCTGCCGAAAGCCGCACAACCGATTCCGGCATGGTGATGCGCGCCACCGCGATGGTGCGCACGAAATCCAGCGCATCGAGTTTTCCCGATACGGCCAAGGGCGTGCCCTCGACCTGCACCAGCATGTTGATCGGCACGCTTTCCGGATGCTGCGGCAGGCTTGCGAGCGTCGCGATCATGCCGATGCGGTCTTCCAGTCCTTCGCCCATGCCGACAATGCCGCCGCAGCAGACGTTGATACCGGCGGAGCGTACGTGGTCGAGCGTGTCGAGACGATCCTGGTAGGTGCGCGTGGTGATGATCTCGCTGTAGTACTCGGGCGAGGTGTCGAGGTTGTGGTTGTAGTAGTCGAGACCGGAATCTTTTAGCCGCTGCGCCTGCGCCGCTTCCAACATGCCGAGCGTCACGCAGGTCTCAAGCCCCATCGCCTTGACGCCTTCGACCATCGCGCAGACCTTGTCGAGGTCGCGATCCTTCGGCGAACGCCAGGCGGCGCCCATACAAAATCGAGAGGCTCCACCAGCCTTGGCAGCGGCAGCTTCGGCGAGTACGGCTTCGACCGCCATCAGCTTCTCGGCTTTGACGCCGGTGTTGTATTGCGCCGCCTGCGGGCAATAGGCGCAATCCTCCGGGCATCCGCCGGTCTTGATAGACAGCAGCGTCGAAATCTGCACCTCGGTCGGATCGAAATGCTGCCGGTGCACCTGCGCCGCCTGGAACATCAGCTCCGGAAAGGGCAGCGCAAACAGCGCCCTGACCTCGTCCCGGCTCCAGTCGTGGCGCAGCAGCAGGGAATGCGGGAGAGGGCTGTTGTCTTGAGCTAGCGACATTCCATGACCTTTCGCGGCCGGCAAGGGCTGTTGGCGGCCTCATTTATATCAATATCGCGGCCTTTATGGGCAAAGAAAGTGCCGGGGGCCGCGGATTGAGCGCCATAGGGCGGCATGGTATCTCTATTCCTCGCTGAAACCCGGGTGCAGTGATGATAGTTACGAAAACACTTCTTGCGGGCGCCGTTGTGGCGGCCTGTTTCGCCGGTCCCGTCTATGCGCAGAGCAAGGCATCGAAGGGTCCGGACGCCACTCCGATGCAGCTCGATGACGCCGCCAAGGAACGCGACCGCGAAAGCATCGACCGGCAGTATCGCACAACGCTGCAAAAGACCCGCAGCAATGAACCGGCTCGCGCCGACGATCCGTGGTCCAACATGCGCGGCGACGCCGACGTCAAGCCCAAAGCCAAGCGCTAAATGCCGATCGACAGCCCGCAACTTCACAGGATCGTCGCCATCCTGCTCGGCACTGCGGTCTTGTTCGGGCTTGAGCTTGGTTTCGGCGTATCGATTTATTACGCCATCCCGGCCGGCATTATTGTCTACACGGCATGCCGGCTCGGCTTTGCGCTGCTCGTTCCCGAATCGCCGGTCCAATAACTACCAGCGGTGACGCCAGCCCCAGCTGCGATAGTAGGGGCCGTAGCCGTAATAATAAGGCCGCGGCGCGTAATAGACCGGCGGCGCTTCGGCGACATAGTCGGCCGGTCCCTCGTCTTCATAAACTTCGCCTTGCACCGCGGTTTGCGCCGGATAGGTGCGACGTTGCGCGGCACGCTGCTGCGGCACGCGGCCGCTCATGTCGAGCGCGGTCTGCTTGGCAAAGCCGCTCTTGCCCTGCCAGGTCACCGCGCACCAGCCCTCGCTGCACGCATTCGCATCGATCAGGCTGCCACCCGGAATCTTGGTCACGACTTCGCTGGTGGTGCCGGGCGCGGCGCGCAAATTGACGGTGGAAGGCACATAGGCCGGCCCCGCCACTGCGGCGCTCGAAGCAGCGGCAATCCCGGCGCACAAGGCAAAACCCAACCAGCGCGGCATCGATCTCATGGTCCTATCCTGTTTTCAGCCTTGATCTTCCCCCAAGGCATCTACGATCTCAGACTTAAAAAACGGCGGCATCGGGGCGGCGAACGATCCCCCTAGCGTACCTGCAAAAACGAGACTGCATCCAGCCCGGCGATTCGGCCAAATACAAAAGCCCGTAACACCGATACGGCGTTAGGCGCCGTGGCGTAAAAATGACCAGTGATTTCGCCCGCGGCATACAGCCCCGGCGTCGGACGCTCGCCGCGCAGGACGCGGGCGCGCTCGTCGGTCGCCAGACCGCCAAATGTATAGGCCACGGCGCCGATCAGCGGATAAGCCAGATATGGCGGAGCGGAAATGGCGCGGGCCCAGTTCGACTTCGGCGGCGCCAGCCTGGCAAAAGCCTTGAGCCCATCGCAGCGCGTCGCATCGAATTTCGCCGGGTCGCTTGTGCAGGCGGCGTTGTAAGCGGCAACCGTACGGGCAAGTCCGGCAGCGTCGACATCGATAATCTTCGCCAGCGCGTCGAGCGTATCGGCGCGCGCCGGCGGCACTTCCGAGCGGATGGCGCGTTCGTAGCCTTCGATCGTCAACAGCCGGCTGTCGAGGATGGCAAAGGCCATGCGGCCTGGCACCTTGAACTGCATGTCACGCGCGAACCACTCCCATGTTTCGTGCACCAGGCCGGCACCCTCGTCGAAAAAACGCTCGCCGTTTTTGTCGACCACGATGCCGTAAGGGTAGACCAGCACCACCGGCGCGGAATTCTTGGAGCGCGGATCGATGGGCTCGGCATGCATTCCGTTCCAGTCGCCCGAACCTTCGGCGCCCAGCGCCATCGCCATCTTGATGCCATCGCCGGTATTGAATTTTCCGCCCGGCGAGATCAGCCGCATGACCTCGGCGCCATCACCGAAATGTTCGCGCATCCTGGCGCCGTCGCCTTCAAAACCGCCACAGCACAAAATGATCGCGTCGGCCGGCAACGTCTCGCGCTCGCCGTTATGCAAGACATTGAGCCCGGCAATGCGGTTGTCCGCGATGTCGATCGACTGCGCCGCGCAGTTGTAGCGGAACACGACGCCGGCGGCCTTCGCTGCCGCGGCGAGCTGTTTGACGATGGCCGGACCACCGCCGAGCGGCTGAATGCGCGGCGGGCCTTTGGCAAGATAATACGTCGGCTGGATAAACTCGACGCCCTGCGCTTCGATCCACTTGCAGGTGGCCGGCGCATGATGCGCGAGCGTGGCGAAATAGGTTTCGTCGCCCTGATATTGGGTCGCGGCCAGCATGTCGTGGACGAAGCTCGGCTCGACTTTATCGACCGCCGCCATGCGCATGTAAGAC
>JAQGJO010000288.1 GCA_028290595.1 Hyphomicrobiales bacterium
CTATCTCGTTGATCTGCGCGCCGCAGATCGACGTATAGAGAATCTTGACCAGTACCTGCCCGGCATCGAGCGCATCGGGAAAGGTGATGTCGTCGACGATCAGCGGCTTGCGCGATTCCGCGAGGATCGCGGCCTTGGCGGTCTTGATCTTCATTTCCTATTCACTCGCTTTTATTCGAAATAGATGAATTCGTGGTCGCCGGTATACCCGAAGTGGGTATAGAGCCAGATCCAGGAGGCGGTATCGTAGAATGCCTCCGCGGTCAGCGCCCAGCACTGCATGTTGAACTGCTCGAGCTCGTTATTGTAGCTCTCGACCATGATGTATTTATTGACGCCGACGCGCTCGATTTCCTGAAGCGCAGCCTGCAGTTCAAAAATCTTGAGATTGTGCAACGTACCGAGCGACACGACGAGGTCGAAAGACTTGTCGCCGAACGGGTAACGGTCTTGCGCGCGGTAACGGAACATGTCGCCCTTGACCGCCTCAGGGGCGTTCTCGAGGCCGTGACGCGACACATCGAAGCCAACGATTTCCGCGTTGGGCAGGAGTTTCTTGAATTCGTACATCAAGAAGCCCTTGCCGGCACCGACGTCGAGAATGCGGCAGCCGTCCTTGAGGCCATATTCTTCGATCAGGCCCTTGGCGACGGGCGCCCAGCGGCCGTCGATAAACTTGTAGCCGCCGTAACCGAAGCGGCGGTCGCCGTCCCAGTAATCGCCTTCGTATTCTTTTGCCTTCATCATGCAGAGGACTTTTTCGTCCATCATGCGGCCGACGTAATCCCGCTTGGTCATTTTATGCAGCGGCGTCACGACGTTAAGCATACGGCCCATAGTCTGTCGTCCTAATGGTGTTGGAAGTGCCGGGAGGCGCGCAAAAACCTGCGGATGGGGCAAAAACCCAGCCAACAGCTTGGTTTTGGGTGCCCGATGGATGGGGGAATGTCAAGCGGTCCGCGGCAACGCAATATCAACGCCGGCTGAGTATCCGCGCGCCTGAATGAGCCCCTTGAGAAGGTCATTATACGTTAAAATTCGCGGGGGATCGTTGTTGATCGGGCTTCGCTCGCGTTATTGTAAATAGCGCTCTAGTTTCGTAGAAATGGCAGTTACGGATCATTCGGGCCTGAGGCCGGTCGTGAAAGCCCTCATGAAATCGTCAGTTTCTCCTTTGCGTTTAAGATGAAATTGCCATGGCGGTGACTGCCCCTGTCCGCGCCGAACAAAAGTCGCGATTGGCATCTCTGCGTTCCGAGCTTTCATCCGCCTTGCTTACAAACCGCGGCGCCTTTGTCGGCGTCGGCCTGATCAGTTTCGTCAGCAATGTTCTCATGCTGACGGGACCATTGTTCATGCTCGAAGTGTACGATCGCGTGCTGCCGAGCCGGAGCGTACCGACGCTGGTCGGACTGTCGATCCTGGCGGGCGGACTTTTTTGCTTTCAGGGGCTGCTGGAATGGATTCGCGGCCGTGTGCTTGCCCGTATCGGCGGCGTTGTTGACGAAGAACTCAATCGCCGGGTCTTCGACGCCTTGGTGCGCCTGCCTCTGAAAGCCAGAACGAACGGCGACGGTTTGCAGCCGCTTCGCGACCTCGATCAAGTGCGCAGCTTTCTTTCAGGCGTGGGGCCGCTGGCGCTGTTCGACTTTCCCTGGATCCCGATTTACCTGACCATTTGTTATGCCTTTCATTGGCTCATCGGCACCGCCGCGACGCTGGGCGGGCTCGTTCTCGTGGTTTTGACCGTCCTCACGGAAGTGTTGATGCGGAAGCCGGTGGCGGAAGCCTCGCGCTTTGGCTCGGCCCGCAATGCCATAGGCGAAGAAAGCCGCCGCAACGCCGAAGCGATTCAGGCGATGGGCATGGCCAATAAGATCAGCGCGGTTTGGGCCGACGCCAACGACAATTACATGATCAGTCAGCGCCGCGCCGCCGACGTCTCCATCGGATTCTCCACGCTGTCGAAAGTCATGCGCGTCGCGCTGCAATCCGCGATCCTGGGGATCGGGGCCTGGCTGGTGATCGAACAGCAGGCAACCGCCGGCATCATCATTGCCAGTTCGATTCTGACGTCGCGGGCCCTGGCGCCGATCGAAGCGGCGATCGGCAATTATCGCGCTTTTGTCGGCGCGCGGCAAAGCTGGGGAAGGCTCGGCAATCTGCTCGCGGCTCTGCCGGCGCCAAAAGGCCTGTTGAGTCTGCCTCCTCCGGTCAAAGACCTTCTTGTCGAAGGCATAACGGTGGCCCCGCCGGGCGTCCGGTCGGCAGTCGTGCGCAATGTGACATTCAAGGTCGCGGCGGGCAGCGGATTGGGCATTATCGGCCCGAACGCGGCAGGCAAATCGTCCCTCGTGCGTGCACTGACCGGGATCTGGTCGCCACTGCAAGGCACGGTCCGCCTCGATGGCGCGGCGCTCGATCAATGGCACGTCGCCGCGCTCGGACGCCATATCGGCTACGTGCCTCAAGACATTCAATTGTTCGATGGCACCGTCGCGGAAAATATCGCGCGCTTCGACCCGAGCGCGAGTTCAAAGGATGTGATCGCCGCCGCCGAACACGCCAGCATCGGCAAGATGGTTCTCGATCTGCCGAATGGATATGAAACGCGCATCGGCGAGGCCGGCCACATGTTATCGAGCGGCCAGCGCCAGCGCCTGGCTCTGGCACGTGCGCTTTATGGCGAGCCGTTTCTGCTGGTTCTCGACGAGCCGAGTTCGTCGCTCGATTTGGAAGGCGATCTCGCTGTCAGCGCGGCGATCAAGACATGGCGCTCGAAAGGCAAGATCGTGATCATCGTCGCGCACCGGCCCAGCGTGCTGGACGGCGTCGACCTCGTCTTGGTGATGAAAGACGGCGCCATGCTTGATTTCGGACCGAAGGCGCAGGTACTGACGAAACTGCAAGGGCGGCCCGCGCCAGGACTGCGGCCGGTACCATGACCGAAGCCCGTGTCATAAGTCCCAACCGGACCTCAATTCGAAGCCACCTTGTGGCCACCGGCGCGATCATGGTCGTGCTCGTCGGGGGCGTCGGCGGCTGGGCCGCCACCACCGAATTCTCTGGCGCAGTGATCGCGAGCGGACAGTTGGTGGTCGAATCCAACGTCAAAAGGGTGCGCCATACGACCGGCGGCATCGTCGGCGAAATCTATGTCCGCGATGGCGACAAAGTCGTCGAAGGACAACGGTTGCTGCGGCTCGACGACACCCAACCCAAGGCCAACTACGCCATCATCGTCAAGGCGCTCAACGAAAGTCTGGCGCGTCAGGCCCGCGACGAAGCCGAACGCGACGGGCTGGACAGCATAACATTCCCCCCCGAGTTGCTCGCGACGCGTGACGATCCGGTTCTCGCCGGAACGCTTGCCGGTGAACGGCGGCAGTTCGACATCCGTCTCAGCGGCCGCAACGGCCAGAAAAAGCAACTGCGCGAACGCGCGGCGCAGCTCAACGATGAAATCGCTGGCTATGCCGCGCAGATTTCGTCCAAGGCAAACCAGATCGAATGGATAGGCAAAGAACTGATCGGCATCAACGACCTTTGGTCCAAGAACCTTGTGCCGTTCACCCGCATTACCACGCTGGAGCGAGAGAAGGAGCGCCTCGAAGGCGAGCGCGGGCAACTGACCTCAACCATCGCACAGGCTCGCGGCAAGATCACCGAAGTCGAGTTGCAAATTCTGCAGGTCGATCAGGACATGCGCGCCGAAGTCAGCAAGGATCTCGCCGAACTGCGCGGCAAGATTTCGGAGCTGACCGAACGCAAAGTTGCATCCGAGGACCTGCTGAAGCACGTCGACATCCGCGCGCCGCAAGGCGGCGTCGTTCACCAGCTGACGGTTCACGCCGCCGGCGAAATCGTTGCTCCCCAGAGCGATCCGATATTAGTGATCGTGCCGGAAGCCGACGCGCTGCCGGTTGAGGTTCGCATTCAGCCGCAGGACATCGATCAATTATACATCGGTCAGCCTGCCGCGCTTCGCTTCACCGCCTTCAATTCGCGCACGACGCCCGAAATCAACGGCAAGGTCAGCCGGATTTCCGCCGACGTCGAGCAAGATGCCAAGACCGGCCTCAAATATTATACCGTACGGATCGAAGTGCCCGAGCACGAAACTGCGCGACTTGCGGGCGCAAAACTGGTGTCGGGCATGCCGGTCGAAACCTTCATTCAAACGAACAGGCGCACGGTCTACTCGTTCATCGTGCGTCCGCTTGAGGACCAGATCATGAGGGCGTTTCGTGAGAAATAGGCGACCTGTCGCTAGCGTTTAACGGCTGCCTCGCCCGTCGATGACTCGCGCCCGAGGCATCGCAATTCGCATACGAGAGCTTCAGCCCAGGGCGGTTTACAATCAAAGCAATTCTGTCATTTAACTGGCGCACTTTGCCGCCGGCACCGATGGCCGTCCATCTCATCCGATAATCTGCGAGACACACCGATCATGAGCGAAGCGCCATTCTGCCCTGCCCCCGATGCCAATCCGCATCCGCCGCATTTCGCCCTGCCATCCGGCGCGACGGACTGCCATGCGCATGTGTTTGAGGCTGCGCGCTACGGCTATCAGAGCGAGCGCTCCTATACACCGCCAGATTCGACCATCAGCCAGCTCCGCGCCATGCATAAGACGCTCGGCATCGAGCGCCTGGTCGTCGTGGCCGCCAGCGTGCACGGCACCAACAACAATCCTGTGCTCGATGCCATCGCGACCGATCCGAAAAATCTGCGCGGCATCGCCACCGTCGGCGGCGACGTCACCGACAAGGAACTGGCGCGCCTGCACGCCGGCGGCATCCGCGGCATTCGCGTCAACCTCGTCGACAAAGGCGGCAACCCGTTCGGCTCG
>JAQGJO010000367.1 GCA_028290595.1 Hyphomicrobiales bacterium
CAGGGCGAACCAGACAGTTTCGGTCGCGGCCTCGCCGGAGCCTGACCAGGCCTTGCGGGCCTCGGCGCGCTGGCGCTCCATCGCGGCGTTGAAGCCGTCCGTATCGACGCCGATGCCGCGGGCACGCAGCGCATCCTGGGTCAGGTCGAGGGGAAAGCCGAATGTGTCATAGAGCTTGAAGGCGGTTTCGCCGGGCAGGCTGGCGCCTTGAACGAGAGTGCGGGTTGCTTCATCGAGAATCGAGAGGCCGCGCGCCAGGGTGGTGCGGAAGCGGGTTTCTTCCGTCAGCAGGGTGTCGGTGATCAGCGATTCAGCGCGTATCAGTTCCGGATAGGCGCGGCCCATTTCGCGCACCAGCGCCGGCACGAGACGCCACATCAGCGGCTCTTTGGCGCCGAGCAGCTGGGCGTGGCGCATGGCGCGGCGCATGATGCGGCGCAGGACATAGCCGCGGCCTTCGTTCGACGGGGTGACGCCGTCGGCGACGAGGAAGGACGAGGCGCGCAGATGATCGGCGATGACCCGATGGCTCGCCTGTTGCGGACCGTCGGCATCGACACCGGTGGCTTCGGCGCAGGCGCGAATCAGCGCGCGCATCAGGTCGATATCGAAATTGGAATGGACGCCCTGCAGGATGGCGGCGATACGCTCGAGGCCCATGCCGGTATCGATCGAGGGATGCGGCAGCGGCATGCGATTGCCGGGCGCGATCTGCTCGTACTGCATAAAGACGAGGTTCCAGAATTCCAGGAAACGGTCGCCGTCTTCGTCGGGGGAGCCGGGCGGGCCGCCTTGGACGTCCGGACCCTGGTCGTAGAAGATTTCCGAACATGGGCCGCAGGGGCCGGTATCGCCCATGGCCCAGAAATTGTCGGCGGTCGGGATGCGGATGATGCGGTCGTCGGAGAAGCCGGCGATCTTCTTCCACAGGCCGAAGGCTTCGTCATCTGTGTGATAGACGGTGACCAGCAGGCGGTCGCGCGGCAGGCCGAATTCGTTGGTGATCAGTTTCCACGCCAGCTCGATGGCGGTTTCCTTGAAATAGTCGCCAAAGGAAAAATTGCCGAGCATTTCGAAGAAGGTGTTGTGGCGGGCGGTGTAGCCGACATTGTCGAGATCGTTGTGTTTGCCGCCGGCGCGCACGACTTTCTGGGCCGTGGTGGCGCGCTTGTAGGGGCGCTTCTCGACGCCGGTGAAGAGGTTCTTGAACTGAACCATACCGGCGTTGGTGAACATCAAGGTCGGGTCGTTGCGCGGCACCAGCGAGGAGGACGGGACGATTTCGTGACCGTTCTGGGAGTAGTAGTCGAGAAAGGTCGACCGGATTTCGTTGACGCCGCTCATTCTGGGGAACTCGAACCTTATATGAGGCAATCCTGCCGATGGTGAAACACGCGAACCGAGCTCCATGCAGGCGCCATACCGGTTCGGCCTCGCGGTCGAACGCAAACGCACTTGCATGATGTGCGGCTGGTCCGGGAACGGAAGGCCCGTGCCGGAAACCGCATTTGTTCTAGCGTGCTTTCCCGACAAAGGAAAATAATTGGCGCGGTCCGGAAAAATTGCCGGCGGAAGCCTGGAAAATAGCTGGCGGCTGCGGGCCGGACGGTTATCGAAGCGGCGGCGGTTGAGGGTTAACGGCCAAGGGCTGCTTAGAGAGCAGCTTAGACGGGCGGCTCGGCGGCGTTTGCCAGCGGGAGCGGCAGAAATACAGCGCCAGGACGGGAGCATGCCGGCAAAACGCGCCGGTTACGCGCTCCCGTCCCGCGTGTCAGGCGAGAAGGGCGGGTGTGGCCTGTAGAGGGGACCTTTCCACAAAACCTGTTCGAAAATGCCACCGCGGCACGGTTGGCATTTTCGGAGCCGGCCCTTCTCACGCCTGCATTCGTGCAAGCCTGATCGGCTAGATCACTTCAAGATCATTCGGCGTCGTCGTCTTCGCCGGGGGCGGTGTCGAGAATACGCTCGGCGATCAGGCCGGAATTGCTTCGAATGGCCGCTTCGATCTTGTTGGCGACCTCGGGGTTTTCCTTGAGGAAGGTCTTGGCGTTCTCGCGGCCTTGGCCGAGACGCTGGGAATCATAGGAGAACCAGGCGCCGGATTTCTCGACCACACCGGCCTTGACGCCGAGATCAACCAGTTCGCCGACCTTGGAAATGCCCTCGCCGTACATGATGTCGAATTCGACCTGTTTGAATGGCGGCGCGACCTTGTTCTTGACGACCTTGACCCGGGTCTGGTTGCCGGTCACCTCGTCGCGGTCCTTGATGGCGCCGATGCGGCGGATGTCGAGGCGCACGGAGGCATAGAATTTCAGGGCATTGCCGCCGGTCGTCGTCTCCGGGCTGCCGTACATGACGCCGATCTTCATGCGGATCTGGTTGATGAAGATGACCATGGTCTTGGAACGGGAGATCGAGCCGGTCAGCTTGCGTAGGGCCTGGCTCATCAGGCGGGCCTGCAGGCCCGGCTGGACGTCGCCCATTTCGCCTTCGATTTCGGCGCGCGGCGTCAGGGCGGCGACCGAATCGATGACCAGAACGTCGATGGCGCCGGAGCGCACGAGGGTATCGGTGATTTCGAGCGCCTGCTCGCCGGTGTCGGGCTGGGAAATCAGGAGGTCATCAAGCTGCACGCCGAGCTTGCGGGCATAGATCGGGTCGAGCGCATGTTCGGCGTCGACGAAGGCGCAGACGCCGCCGTTTTTCTGGGCCTCAGCGATGACATGCAGGGTCAATGTGGTCTTGCCGGACGATTCCGGGCCGTAAATTTCGATGACGCGGCCGCGCGGCAATCCGCCGACGCCCAGCGCAATATCGAGGCCGAGCGAGCCGGTCGGCACCGTCTCGATTTCCACGGCAGGCTGGTTCTTGCCCATCCGCATGATCGAACCTTTGCCGAAGGCACGTTCGATCTGGGAGAGGGCGGCGTCGAGCGCCTTGGTCTTGTCCACGGACGTACCTTCCACAAGGCGGAGATTGGATTGGCTCAAGGGGTAAACTCCTTCTGGCATGGCGCCTGCGGACAGCGCAATGGCTGGGTCGACATCGCCTGTGGAAGGGAGTGTACGTGTTTTGTTCTCGTTCGCAAGTTCTTTTTTTGTTCTTATCGAGATCATGCGGCTGTGAAGAAAATCAGGATTTCTTCGCGAACGGATTGACCGGCTGGATGCCTTTTCCCTGCGCCTGCTTGTAGGCGGACACATTGGTCTTCGGCTGGTTCTTGTCGGCTTTCGGCTTCTTGGTCTCTTTGTTGCTCTTGGCTTGCCCTTTGGCCATGGCCTGCTCCTGTCACCGACTCAGCGGATGCGCCGCCGCATCGGCAAGCTATCAACATTCTCGCGATCAGCGCGGTTTAATTTAAGCGCTGCAGAGAGAGGCAAAAGGATTTGTAAGCCATAGACGGTTTTCGGTTCCCATTCCCACAGCCGGGTCTCTATATTGCCTAGCTCTGAGTACGACCCAATCTGAAACGGCAGTCCAGAAACAGGAGGAACAATGAGAAAATCCCTCAGTGCAGTTATCTGTTCGCTAGCTCTGGCGTACGTCTCCAGTCATGCTGTTCAAGCGGCGCCTTTCGTCGCTCAGCCCTCGCTTATCGAACAGCAAGTCCCCTTGATCGAGCAGGTGCAAATGCGCCAGCGACCAGGGCTTGGCGGCGCTCGGCCGGGGCTTCGCCCAGGCGGAGGCTTCCGGCCAGGTCGTCCCGGCGGCGGTTTCCGGCCGCCCATACGCCCTAACCCGGGCTTCCGGCCACCGTTCCGCCCGGGCCCAGGGTTCAGGCCGCCGATCGTTCGTCCTCCCGTCGTTCGTCCTCCGGTGGGCTATTACCGCCCCTGGAGAGGCCGATACTGGCGGCCAGGCATCGGCTGGGCTGTGGGCAGCATCGTCGCGATTGGCGCTTTGAGCGCTGCTGCTGCAGCGGCCTACGCTCCGCCTCCACCCGCACCAGGAATGTGCTGGTATTATACCGATGCGTCCTATCGGGTCGGATACTGGGCCGCCTGCCAGTAAATCCGCGACCGACAACAGCCAGAAGGGCGCGAGCCCTTCTGGTTATTCGTTGCTAGCGGTCTGACGCATTTCAGACCAACGCGAGTTCCACGTTGATGTTGCCTCGCGTGGCCTTCGAATAAGGGCAGGCCTGGTGCGCTTCGTCGATCAGAGCCTGGGCGGTTTCGCGTTCGATTCCCGGCAGGCTGACGTTGAGCCGCGCCTGCAGCAAATAAGCATTCCCGCTCATACCCAGATCGACCTCGGCGTCCACGGCGGTGTCGGCCGGCAGCGCAATCTTCCTGGCGCGCGCCGCGAGGCCCAGCGCGCCGATGAAGCAGGCCGACCAGCCGGCGGCGAACAATTGCTCGGGATTGGTGCCCTGGCCGGCACTTCCAGGAGACGACAGCTTGACGTCGAGGCGCCCGTCGCTGGTGCGGGAGGAGCCGTCACGGCCACCAGTGGTGTGCGTGTTTGCGGTGTAGAGAACCTTTTCGATCTTGGTCATTGCAGTCTCCTGGCTTTTAAAATCGTGTCCGATCTAATCGGATACGATCTAAATAGCAGGCCGGCGAAATGTGTCAACCCCTTTCCGATTAAATCGGATACGCTATATACGTATGCGATATGATTCCGCGCAGGAGACACGAAGATGTCTGAACACTCACCCACGCCCGCCACGGCGAAACTGTCGGATTTCCTCTGCTTTGCGATTTATTCGGCCAATCTCGCCTTCGGTAAGGCCTACAAGCCTATCCTCGAAGAACTCGGCGTTACCTACACCCAGTACATCGTGATCGTTGCCCTATGGGAGCAGGACGATCAGACGGTCGGCGCCCTGGGCGAAAAGCTGTTTCTCGAATCGAATACCCTCACGCCCATTCTGAAGAAGCTTGAGGGCATGGGCTTCCTGCGCCGGCTGCGCGACCCCGCCGACGAACGCCAGGTTCGGGTGAACCTGACGGACGCCGGCCGCCGGTTGCGCGAGAAAGGATTGGGGATGGATCTGGTCGAGGCCACGGGCCTGAGCCCCGATGATTTCTCGCGGGTGCAGACTGCTGTCGCGAAGGTCCGCGACAGCCTGATCGAGCACAGCCAGAGCCAGCAAACGAGATGAGCCTCACTCAATCTTGAGACCGCGTTCGCTGATCAGTTTGCCCCAGATCGCCGTCTCGGAACGGATATAGTCAGCCATGATTTCAGGCGAGCCGCCGAGAATCTCGACACCGACATCTTCGAGCGGCTTGCGCGTCGCCGGATTATGCAAGGCTGCGTTGAGGACACCTGAGAGGCGGTCGATGGTCGCCTTGGGGGTGCCGGCGGTGGTGGCCAGCCCCTGCCAGGCGTAGATTTCGACGCCGGATTGTCCCAGTTCCAGCAGGGTGGGAACCTCGGGCAGGCTCGCCAGCCGTCTGCCGGAGAAGACCGCCAGCGGCCGCAATTTGCCCGAGGCGATATGCGGCATGCCGGCCACCGTATCGATCACCATGGTGGCGACATGGCCGCTCAGCACGTCCTGCACGGCGGGCGCGACGCCGCGATACGGCACGTGCACGGCCTTGATCCCAGAACGGGCCATCAGCATTTCCATCGCCAGATGATGCGGGCTGCCGGTGCCGGGCGAGGCGAATTTCACCGCTTCGGGATTGGCCTTGGCGGCAGCAGTGACGTCGGC
>JAQGJO010000406.1 GCA_028290595.1 Hyphomicrobiales bacterium
GCTGCGCCGCAGGCGATCGGCAGATGCGCGCCGATGATCGCGTAAGAGCCCATGACGCCATGCTCGACCGACGTCAGATGCATGGAGCCGCCCTTGCCGCGCATCAACCCGTTGTCGCGCTGCATCAGCTCGCCGAGCACTTTTTCCATCGGCGTGCCACGCGCCAGCGTATGGGCATGGCCGCGGTAGGTGCAGAAGGAAAGATCGCCCTTCTTCATCGCCCCGGCAAACCCCGCCGCGATGGCCTCCTGCCCGAGCGAGAGATGACTGGTGCCCTTTACCAGATTCTGCAGAAAGAGATCGTAGGCGCGCTTTTCGAACAGCCTGATCTCGACCTGCAGACGATAGAGTTCACGGCGCTTCTCGGCGCCGATATCGTCGTTTGTAATGGTTTCGGACATCGACATGTTCACGTCTCTACGGCAGTTCTTTATCCTGGCGCCCTCATCCGACCCTCGCGATGCGAGGGCCACCTTCTCCCGTAAACGGGAGAAGGAAGAGCGCGTTAATACCGATTGGCGATGGGCAGCTCTTCGGCTGGAAACAGGCTGATGACCTGGCAGCCCTTGTCGGTGACGACCACCTCTTCCTCGATGCGCGCTGCCGAATAGCCGTCGGTCGCCGGGCAATAGGTTTCCAGCGCGAAAACCATGCCGGTCTTGATCTCCATCGGATTGTCGAGCGAGACGAGACGCGAAATGATCGGCCGCTCGTGCAGCGCCAATCCCAGCCCATGCCCGAACTGCAGGCCGAAGGCCGCCAGCTCGCTGGGAAAGCCGAACTCTTCCGCTTTCGGCCAGACCTTCGCCACCGTATCGGTCGAGACACCGGGCTTGATCAGCGCAATCGCCTTGTCGAGCCATTCGCGGCAGGTCTTGTAGGCATCACGCTGCGCATCGGTCGCGCGGCCGACGTTGAACGTGCGATAATAGCAAGTGCGATAGCCCTGGTAGGATTGCAGAATATCGAAGAATGCCTGATCACCAGGGCGGATGATGCGATCGGTGAAATTATGCGGATGCGGATTGCAGCGCTCGCCCGAGATCGCGTTGATGGCCTCGACGTCGTCGGAGCCCATTTCGTAGAGCATCTTGTTGGCCAGCGCGACAATATCGTTCTCGCGGATGCCCGGCTTCAGTTCCTCGTAGATCATATGATAGACGCCGTCGACCATGGCAGCGGCCTGATTGAGCAGCACGATCTCGTCGATATTCTTGATCTCGCGCGCATCGAGCATGACCTGCTGGCCGTCGACGACCTTCATGCCGGCCTTCTGCAATTCAAAGAACATAGCGGTTTCGGCCAGATCGACGCCGACCGGCATATCCGCCACGCCGGCCTGGCGCAGCAGGTCCATCACCTCTTCGGCGTGGAATTTCATCAGGCCGACGGAAGGAGGAACGGTGCCCCGCATGCCGACCATGCCGGCCCGCCAATTGTCGGCCGGAAACCAGTCGCAATAGACCTTGTGGTGAACCGCAGCGGAGCCGAAATCCCAGACGATCGGATCGTTGTCGCCGGCCAGCAAAGCAAAACGGCAGAGCTTGTCGCGCTCCCATTCGCCGATCTTGGTGCCGCTGACATAGCGGATGTTGTTCACATCAAACAGCAGCAGCGCGCCGCAGGGTGAGTTCTTCAGCGCCTGCCGCGCCCGCGCCAGCCGGTATGTACGCAGGCGGTCATGATCGACGCGGCGCTCGAAATCGACCGACGTATGGCCGAAAGCAGGAATCGCCCGCTCCCACCGCCAATTCGGCGCGAGATCTTCCGGCTTCAGGATATTGGGTCGCAAAGCATTCGCCATGGTCGTTTCCATCCCTGCCAGCGCTGTTGCAGCACGTTTCAGCCGATCGCCCGTCCAATCCCGCTTTGGTCGTGACGTGCAAATTAGAGCAGTTTCTTGCAATCGATTGCATAATATCCGGCTCTGTGCTTTGTTGTCAATGCTCGGGGCAAGCTTGGAAAAATTGCCTCGCGAAGACGTGAGTATCGGAAAACGATTGCACAAAAGTCCTGTTCAGGCTTATCAGAACGCTGACGGCGGAGAATCATGAGGAAGCGGCGGGCGACCTTGAAGGATGTGGCCGAGGTGGTGGGCGTTCACGTCTCCACGGTTTCGCGCGCGCTCAACCCGGAAACGCGGCACCTGATCACCGCAGGCATCGCCCAGAAAATCGCCGCCGCCAGTCGCGCACTCGATTATCGCCCCAATAGCGCCGCCTACAGCCTGCGCACCAACCGCACCCGCATTATCGGCGTCGTCGTGCCCGACATCACCAATTCGATTTTCCCGCCGATCATACGCGGCGTCGAAGATGCGCTGGCCGAACACGGTTATGCCACGCTCGTCATCAACACCGATGGACGCGCCGAGCGCGAGGCAACCGTCATCGAGGCGCTGGCTTCACGCGGTGTCGATGGCCTCGTCGTCGCCAGCGTCGAGCGCGACGACCATACGGTGCGTCAACTGGCTGCATTCGGCACCGCCATCGTCACCGTCAATCGCCGCATCGACGATCTGTCGATTTCTTCCGTCACCAATGATGAGGAAGACGGTGTACGGATGATGCTGACGCATCTTGCCTCCCTGGGCCACAAGAACATCGTCAGCCTTGCGGGCAGCCAGAACTTCTCGACCGGACAGCGCCGGCAGACGGCCTTCCTCGATCACGCCGGAAAGGTCGGCATCAGCACCGACCCCTCGCTCACCGTCTTTTCGAACGGCTTCAACGAGAATGCCGGCGAGCGCTGCATGGAAGAAGTGCTGGCGCGGCGCACGGACTTCACCGCCGTTCTGTGCGCCAACGACAGGCTCGCCATCGGTGCGATCGCCGCCCTGCGCCGCCGCGGGCTGTCCTGCCCGACGGACATTTCCGTCACCGGCTTCAACGATATGGCGATGGTCGATCGCATCGATCCGCCGCTGACGACGATCCGCATTCAGCAGCACCGCGTCGGCTATGCCGCCGCCGAGCTTCTATACGAACAGATGAAGGATCGCACGCGCAGCCACGCGCCCCAGCATGTCATCATGCCGGTTGAGCTTGTCGTGCGCGGCTCGACGGCGCCTCCCCCGCGTACCAGCACTGCCGCCGCCGGCCCGCGCGCCCGCGTCCGCGTTTGAAGCAAAGCTTGCGCAAGCAAAGCTTTTCCAAGCAAAGACTTGCATAAGCCCCTCGTCTCTGGAAAGTTACCGCCAGGAACTGCGGACTTTGAACCGGCGCGACCAGACGCAGGAGCAAAGCCGCAAAACGGGAGGAAACATAGACATGCGCTTGCACGCCCTCATTGCCGCCGCCGCAATCGTCCTATCGGGCACAGCATTCGCACAGACGAAAGTGACCATTGGCGGTACCGGATCGGCCACCGACGTCGGCCTCTGGGTCGCCGACAAGAAGGGCTATTTCCGCGATGAGAATATCCAGGTCGAATTCATCACCTTCGACTCGGCCGTGCGCATGGTCACCTCATTGGCATCAAACAGTCTGGACGTCGGCGCGGGCGGCCACTCGGCCGGGCTCTTCAACGCCATCGGCCGCGGCATCGACATCCGCATCGTCTCCGACAAGAGCCAGAATGTGACCGGCCGAGGCAGTCAGAAACTGATCGTCCGCAAGGACCTCGTCGACTCTGGCCGCTACAAATCCCTGGCCGATCTGAAAGGCATGAAGATCGCGGTATCCGCGCCGGGTGGATCCGCCGCAACAGTCATCCTCAAATTCCTTGAAAAGGGCGGGTTGAAGCCCGATGACGTAGATCAGGTCTCGCTAAGCTTTCCGCAAATGTCGGTCGCCCTGCAGAACAAGGCTGTCGATGCAGCGCTGCCGGCCGAACCCTCGGTGACTCAGGCGCTGCGCACCGGTGCGTCGGTCGCCGTCGCCAGTGACTACGACGTCTACCCGATCCACCAGATTTCGGAGATCCTATATTCCGGCAAGTTCGCGACGGCGAACCCGGATGTCGCGCGCCGCTTCATGCGCGCGTTCCTGCGCGGCGTGCGCTATCACAATGGCTCGCTGAACGAGAAAGGTGAGTTCACCGGCGCACGCGGTGACGAGATCGTCTCCATCCTCACAGAATATGGCCCCTATAAGGATGCCGCAATCTGGCGGTCGTTCATCTTCGCCTATTGCAACCCTGACGGCACATTGCACATCCCAAGCCTCAAGGAAGATCTGGCGATCTTCAAACAGCAAGGCCTCATTGAATCGCCCAAGGTCGAGATCGACCAGATGGTGGATACGTCCTTTGTCGATTGGGCCGTGAAGGAGCTCGGACCTTACAAAAAGGCGCCGTAAGCGCGGATATTTCGCCTGCATGGCAAGAGCTGGATACATAGAATTGCCACATACGCCATTGCATGATGCGGGCGATTTCACGGTTCCAGTTTTGCGCTTCCGGGAAGCAATATGCGGCTGCTTTTCTTTCCTTCAGTCTTTATTCTCGCCACCGCCACACTCGCAACGATCCCGGCCAAGGCGGACGCCAAACTGGCACGATGCTTTACGACGGACGACGGCTATTACGACTGCGACATCAAGACGACCGACAAGAACGGCAGTTTTGAAATCAGCGCGCTGAAGAAGCCGCGCTATGCCCTGATCGTGGAGGAGCCCGGCCTGGCGTCTGCGTTTGTCACGCGTGGCGCAACCCGCAACATCGCTTTGCCCGGCAAGTTCAAGCGCAACAAGCAGGACCTCGCCTGCTGGTACAACGCCGAAACCCGCGTGCGCATCTGTGCCTGGTAGGCTCCTGCGCTACAGACCGAACAGCCGCCGCGCGTTGCCGCCGTTCATGGCCTCAGATTCGCTAACCGAGAAGCCCGCTTCGGCGACGATATTCATCGGCGCCAGATCGCCGATCGGAAACGGCATGTCCGAACCCATCATGATCCGCTCCGTGCCGACGCTATCGGCCAGGAAGCGCAGCACCTTCGGATCATGGACAATGGAATCGTAGTAGAGTGCCGCAAGACTTGCGTCCGGATCGCCGAGCTTGCGATCGAGCGCGTAATTGCGCCGCAGCCGTCCGATAACGAAGGGCAGCGCCGCACCGCCGATGCCGATAATGATTTTGGCGTTGCTGTACTTAAGGACATGGCCGGAATAGATGATGCGACTGACGGCGATCAGCGTATCGGTGATGCGACCAACCGCATTGGCCATGCCGTAGTCATGGACACGATTGTCGCCGCTTTCGAACACCGGATGAATGAACACCGCCGCGCCCAACTCGTTAGCCGCTTCCCAGAACGGGTCGAGCGCCGGATCGTCCAGCACGCCGCCGACACCCTTGGGCTGGGTGCCGATCATCGCGCCTTTGAAGCCGGCGGCATGCGCCTCGCGCAGAACGTCGGCAGCAAGGGCGCCATCCTGCAACGGCACGCTCGCCAGCGGCACGAAGCGCGGTTCCTGCCGGGCGCTCGCGGCAAGATGCTGGTTCAGCATGCGCGCCCAGCGCGCACCCTCGGCCGCCGGCAGATCATAGCCGAACATATCAAGCCAGCCGCCGGCGACCTGCCGCTCGATCTTCTGCTCGTCCATCCATTTCAAACGGCCGGCAATATCGCTCAACGGCTTGGCGACCGGGCGCGTCGGCTTGCTGCCGGCAAAGGAAAATCCGAACCCGTCGCCCTCGGGAATCAACTTCAGCGAGGGAAACGAAGCGGCATTGCGCTTGATATCTTCCAGCAACGAGGGCGGCACCAGATGGGCATGGCAATCAATGTTCATGACGTTTCGTTTCCCCGTGCCCCAATCTGCAAGGCAATAAATTGGCTCTTTTCTAGCCAGAAAATTTCCGAAAGTGAAATGGCGTGTGACCGGCCATTTTTCGGGCCGATCATCTTGTGAAACATCGGTCGAACCGTCACACTCACCGCAATAAATCGTGGGGAGGCAAGCGGGGGATAAAGAATGACGAAGCGCAAACGCTCGCTCGGATGGATGATAACTTTCGCCGGCACACTTTGCGCCTCGTGGGCGCAGGCCGATGCCGTCGCCGATTTTTACAAGGACAAGACAATCGACCTCATCGTCGGCTCGACACCGGGGAATGATTTCGATCTGCGCGGCCGCATGCTGGCGCGCAACATGCCGCGCTTCATTCCCGGTCATCCCAATATCGTCGCCCGCAACATGCCCGGCGGCGGCGGCATCATCGCCATGAATCATATGGCGACCCGCGCGACGCGCGACGGCACCACCCTGCACATCGTTTTTCCGAACATGGGGCCGCTGCAGGCCACCGGTGCGCCAGGCATCGCCTTCGATCTGCGGCAGTTTTATTATATCGGCAACACCACCGACAGCCCCAATCTGATGAGCGCCTGGCACACCACCGGCGTGCGCACGATCGATGACGCCAAAAAGCGCGAACTGGCGCTCGGCTCATCGCCCGGCAATACCGGCACCTATTACGCGCTGGCGCTGAATCTGATGATCGGCACCAAGTTCAAGGTCATCTCCGGTTACCCCGGCGGCAATGAAATCAACCTCGCCATGGAGCGCGGCGAGATCGATGGCCGCGCCTCGAACACCTATTCGGCCTGGAAATCGACCAAGCCCGATTGGCTCACCGATGGAAAGCTTGTGCATCTCGTGCAGGTGGGACGGCAGCGCCATCCCGAGCTTGCCGATGTGCCGCTTCTGCATGAACTGACGACCAATCCGGAAGACCGCCAGATTCTCGAATTCCTCTCCGCCAGCGTTTCCATCGCCCGCCCGGTGGTGACGACGCCTGGCGTGCCGATGGAAAGAGTCACCGCCCTGCGGCGCGCTTTCGACCAGGCAATCAGATCGCCGGAACTTCTTGCCGAGGCCGCCAAACTGAACATGGATATCAGCCCGCTGACGGGCGAAGATGCACAACGCATTTCCGACGCCATTCTGAATGCCCCGCCCGGCGTCATCCAGCGCGCCAAGCTGATCATGGAATCCGCGCCCAACTGAACGGCGAAGATGCAAAACATCACCCGAGCCCCAGCACCCGGCGCGCCATCAACAGCCGCTGTACCTCCACCGTGCCGCCATAAATGGTGACGCGCCGGTTCTGCAGATAGGTCAGGCCGGGGAAGGATTTGTCGCCTTCGCCGCCGGTAACCGCAAGCGCCGCCTCGCTGCCATAGGCTTCCGCAAGCAGTTCGCACAGCTCTTGCTGCAATTCCGCCGATACCAGTTTGGCGAAGGCAAAATCCGCATTCGCCTTGGTGCGGCTCTCGGTGAACGAGACGATCTGCGAGAACACGGCACAGAGCGCCACATAGTCGATCTCGGCCCGGGCAAGACGGTCGCGAAAACTGTCGTCGTCCATGACGCCGGTCGCCCGCGCGGCGCGCTTCACCTTGCCGAGCAATTGCGCGCATTTCTGCGGATTGGCGCCATTGAGCCGTTCTTTCTCGAGCAACGCCGTCGCTACCCGCCAGCCATCGTCGACGGAGCCGACGACATTCGAGACGGGCACGCGCACGTCATCGAAAAACACTTCGGCGAATTCTTCGTCGCCGGCGATGGTGCGGATCGGCAGCGGATTGATGCCCGGCTTCTTCATGTCGATCAGAATGAAGGTTATGCCGGCCTGCTTCTTCACATCCGGATTGGTGCGCACCAGCGCGAACATCCAGTCCGCGTGATGCGCCCATGTGGTCCAGATCTTCTGGCCATTGATGACAAAATCATCGCCGTCACGCACCGCGCGCGTGCGCAGGCTGGCAAGATCGGACCCTGAGCCCGGCTCCGAATAGCCCTGGCACCAGATCGTATCGCCGGACAGCATCCCCGGCAGATGCTGCACCTTCTGCTCGGGCGTGCCAAACCCCTGCAGGATAGGCCCAAGATGATAGATAGCCTGCCCCGAGATTTCCGGCGCGCCGGCCTTGCCGGATTCGTCATAGAGCACGATCTGCTCGCCGACCGTGGCGCCCATGCCACCATATTCCTTCGGCCAGTTGGGCGCGACCCAGCCGCGCGCCGCCAGCTTCCTGTGCCAGCCGCAGGCCTCCTCGAAACTCGGCCGGCTCGGCAGATGCCGCAGATGATCGGGAAGATTGGCCTCGAACCAGTCGTGAACCTCCTTGCGGAACACCGCCTCATGCGGGCTGTCCTCGCGGAATTTCACCTGTGCCGCCTCGCCCGCCGCAAACAAGCGCGCAGCGACAATCTTGCGATGCTCGCTCGCCGTGCCGTAGGCGGCGGCAAGCGCCATGGCGCGCTTGAGGTGCAGCCCGATGTCATGCTCGTCGGTGAAGCCGATGGCGCCGTGCAACTGGATCATGTCACGCGTCACCGCGATCGCCGCCGCACTCGCCTTCGCCTTGGCGCCTGATGTCATCAGCACCGAGGCAGCACCGCCGCCGAGCGCCAGACGCGCGGCCTCATTCACCAGCGAACGCGTCAGCGATATCTGCACATGGGCGTCCACCGCGCGAAATTGCAGCGCCTGAAACGCGCCGAGCGGCTTGCCGAATTGTTCGCGCGTCTTGAGATGGTTGAGGGTGATCTGCAGCGCAGCGTCCATCAGACCGACGAGTTCGGCAGCGCTCGTCAGCCCCAGGAAGATGCGAAGCTCCGCGGCCAGCGCAGCGACCGCGACGCCGGATGGCGGGAGATTGGCTGCGGCGACCGCGCAATTCGTGAAGGTCAGCATGCCCGTGCTCATCCCATCGACGGTCCGGCTTGAGGAGACTTTCAGCCCGGTGGCATCCGCGCGCACAAAGGCCAGACCTTCGACGCCGTTGAGGTCATAATCGACGACAAATCCGTCGGCTGCCCCTGCTGCAAAGACGCCGCCGCGCACGCCGTTCAACACGATGCCGGACGCGTTGCCGCCAGCCTTGACGCTGGTGCTCCCGGCGCTTGCGATGGCCGGCATGAACAACTTGCGGCCCGCCATCGCCTCCGCCAGTTCATCGACGTCGACCGCAGCCTGTAAGGCTGCAGCAGCTTTCAGGCCAGCAATCAGCGAGACATAGGGAATGGCGGCGAGATGGCGGCCGAACTCCTCGGCGACGACGCACGCTTCCACAAGGCCCAGCCCGCCGCCGCCCTTGTCTTCCGGGACAAGGATCGACAGCCAGCCATCGGCGCCTGTTCGCGCCAACGCGTCGTCATCACGCCCCTCTGCACGGTCGCGCAGCGAACGAAGTCGCGGAGCACCGAAAACCTGCGATGCAAACCGCGCCGCCCCTTCGCGAATGGCCTTGATATCGTCTTCGCTTGTTCCGGACATTTCTTCCCTGCTGTTTTTTACGTAATCCAACGGCCTGATAGCACAGGCTTGCATGCGCTGCGATGGCGCGCATCTGTATCGCATCGCGGCGTGGCTGGACCAGATCGCGGCCACGCGGCATAATCACGCCACGGGCCCGCAAGGCCGCGAATGAAGTCGATCAGCGGAGAGAAACGCGTGAAGAAAATCGCCCTCGAAGAACATTGCATGACGCCGGGCCTCGCCAGCTATTGGGAACCGACCATGGCGGACGTGCCGCCTGAAATTTATCAGCGTATCCGCACGCGATTGCACGACTATGCGGACATGCGTCTGAAGGAAATGGATGAAGCGGGCATCGAAAAGGCCATCCTTTCGGCAGCCGGCCCAGGCGTACAGGTTGAGCGAGACACGCGCACGGCTCTGAAGACCGCCGCTGAGGCCAATGATTATCTCGCCGCCCAGATCGCCCCCAACAGCAAGCGGCTCTACGGCTTTGCCCATATCGCCCTGCAAGACCCGGCCGAAGCCGCGAAGGAACTCGAACGCTGCGTCAAGCAACTCGGCTTCAAGGGCGCGATGATCAACGGCCACAGCAACGGTCATTATCTCGACGAGCGCCAGTTCGATCCGTTCTGGGCCAAGGCCGAGGAACTGCAGGTGCCAATCTATCTGCACCCCGCCGATCCGCCGGTTCAGTACGGTTCGTTCGAGGGCTACGACTCCTTGCGCCGCGCCACCTGGGGCTGGACGGTAGAGACCGGCACTCATGTGCTGCGCATGGTCTTCGGCGGCGTCTTTGACCGGTTCCCGAAGGCAACGCTCGCAGTCGGCCACCTCGGCGAGACCCTGCCGTTTCTGCTCTGGCGCCTCGACAGCCGCGCCAAGCTCTATGGCGTGAAGCTGAAGCGCGAGCCGTCCGACTACATCCGCGAAAATATCGTGGTGACGATCTCGGGCATGT
>JAQGJO010000421.1 GCA_028290595.1 Hyphomicrobiales bacterium
GGCGGCGTGGAAACCCGCAGAACAGTTCGGGCAGGCGCCTGAACTCCTGCGTGACCGCGGCTTCATACATGCCGGTGAATATCCGCAACGCCTGCGTCTTCAATCCGTAATTGGAGAAGCCCGCAGCGATAACAGCGTTGTCATGCGGCCAGATGGAGCCGTTGTGATAGGACATCGGATTGTATCGCGCCGCGCCCTGCGCGACCGTGCGAATGCCCCAGCCACCGAAACTTGACGAATTCAGCAAGGTAGCCGCAACCCGTTGCGCCCGCTCGGGCGAGGCGATGCCGCCGAAAAGCGCGTGTCCCGCATTCGAAGAAACGACGGCGCATGGCTTTTTGTGCGCATCCAGCGCCAGCGCATAACTGCCGATATCTTCGCACCAGAAATTATCTTCGAACTTGATGCGGAGAGCTTCCGCCTGCTGCCGAAAGCGTGAGGCGGCTGCCGGATGACCCAGCGCGCTCGCCAGCAAAGCCGCGGATTGCTTGGCTGCGTAAACATAGCCCTGGACCTCGCACAGGGCGATCGGCCCTTCGGCGAGACGGCCATCGGCATGGAACATGGAATCATGGCTGTCTTTCCAGCCCTGATTGGCCAGGCCATTTTCGGTCTCACGCAGGTATTCGACGAAGCCGTCCTTGTCCCGGTCGCCATACTCATCGCACCAGCGCAAGGCCGCCTCGATGTTGGGCCAGATCGCCTGGATCGTCGCCAGATCGCCGGTGCGCTCATAGTAGCGGCCCGCCAGGACGATGAAGAGCGGCGTCGCATCGATCGTCCCGTAATAGAGCTGAAACGGCACTTCGCCGGTGCGCGCCATTTCGCCCTGGCGGCGCTCATGAAGAATTTTGCCGGGTTGCGCATCGGAGACCGGGTCGAAATTCTGCGCTTGATGGGCCGCGAGATAGAGCAGCACGCCTTTGGCCAAAGACGGCTCGACCCAGAGCATCATCATCGCCGTCAGAATGCCATCACGGCCAAACGTCGTGCTGTACCAGGGCACGCCGGCATAGGGATAAGGCCCCTGCGGCGTCTGGCTGACAAGCATATTCAAGTCTGAGAAAGATCTGGAAATGACTTCGTTGAAAAGCTGATTTGAGCTTTCGATATGGGTCGTCTGCAAGCTCATCGCACGCGCCAGCCGCCTGGTGTCGCGGAAGCCCTTGATGAAACGCACAGGCTGCCGGTTCTCGTCGCCCTCTTCGCAGCAGACCGCCATTTCCACGGCGGCGCGGCCTTGCGGCGGCAAAAGCAGATCAAAGAATGCGGTATGCTCGTCGAGCAATTGCGGTGTCGGATTAAACTGAAGCCTGCTTCGCCGCTCGACGGCATCAAGCCCATGGTATGAAAATTCAACCCTGTCCTTGCCGCGAACTTTGACGAAGCTTTCACCACGGCGCAGACGATGAGCGCCGCGCACCTCGAACAAATCCCTGAAGTCTGCATCGAAATGGAAACTCAGGCGGATTTTATGCGGACGGTCATCGAAATTCTTGAGGCCAACGCGGTCATAACCAATGCCGTGCAGCAGGAATTTTGTGCGCTGAATGGCGATCAGATCGCGCGGCAGTGGCGTCGACGTCTCCATGCGAATGTCCGGATTGGTCATGTCGACCATCAGGCCGGAATTGTCATCGCGGCAGAAAGAACTCAGCAGCAAGGGATGTTTGCCGTTGATGCGCAGCTCGGCCTGCGACAGATAGCGGGTATCGCGAAAGAATACGCCGCCGGGTCCCTCGGGCTTGAACTGTATGTCGCCGTTCACATCGAGGACCGCGAACGCGTCGCCCTGTTTCAAGGTGCGTATGGCGTGCTCGACCAGCGAGGTCTGCGCCTCGATATAATGTTCGGGCAACAGATCGGTGTCTGTTTCGCCTTCGGCTCCGCTGTGTCCGTGCATTTTCAGTCGCCCTTTTGACGGAACCGCACCAGCTCTGCAGCACTTGCGAGCCGGATCACTCGGCGGCGATCCGTACCAATTTGGCCTTGGTCGTCAGCAAGGCTTCATAGGCCTGTTCGTACTTTGCGGCCATATGGGAGACTGTAAAGTTGTTCTCGAAATGGCGACGAACGCCGGCCCGATCCAATTTGCGGACGCTATCAACAGCCAAAACCGCCTCGTCGAGCGAATCCACGATCACGCCGGTGACGCCATCGCGAATAATTTCCGGCACGGAGCCATTGCGCCAAGCCAGGACAGGCGTGCCGACCGCCATGGATTCGATCATCACCAGGCCGAACGGCTCCGGCCAATCGATCGGGAACAGCAAGGCCCGCGCGCCGGCCAGCAGGCCGAATTTGCCCTCATCGTTCACTTCGCCGATGAATTCGATCAGGGGGTGATCCAGCAGAGGCTTCACGATCGTGTCGAAATATTGTTGATCCGCCGGGTCGACTTTGGCCGCGATCTTCAAAGGCACGCCGGCGCGTTTGGCTATTTCGATTGCCCTGGTCGGACTTTTCTCAGGACAGATGCGCCCGAGAAACAGGAGATAGTCGCCGCCTTCGGCACTGTACATTTCAGGATCCGGCATGCCGTGGTGGATGGTGGAAAGCCAATTGACGTTTGCCGGCATCGGCTTGCGCTGGGCATTCGAAATCGAAACCAGCGGCATCTCGCTGAAATGTTGATAGACGGGATGATAATCCGGCAGGTCGAGACGGCCGTGGAGCGTCGTCAGGCATCTTGCCGCGTGCGCCCGGAACACCGGATATTGCAGCAGATCGACATGAAAATGGACGATGTCGAAATCGTCTATGCGGCGCAATACGTTGTCGAGCATGACGAGATGGCTGGCAATGTGGTCGCGCATGCCGCTCAGCCGCAGCCCCTGCGGCGCGCAAGCGACCAGTTGCGCGGAGGTGATCGAATCTCCTGATGCGAACAGGCTGACTTCGTGCCCACGTTCGACCAGTTTTTCGGTCAGCCAGGAAACGACTCGTTCGGTTCCGCCATACAACTTCGGCGGCACGGATTCCGCCAGCGGCGCAACCTGAGCTATACGCATACGATCACCAGAATTTTTATTAAATTCGTGCCTAGCCGGCAGGCCA
>JAQGJO010000458.1 GCA_028290595.1 Hyphomicrobiales bacterium
TGCGACGCGACATATGGAGTATGCTCAATAGGATGGCTGTGTGAATTCACACAAGAGTTACCAGCCGGGACCTCCCTAATCAGATAGGTCAGCGCAGTGGGCAGTCTCAGCCGAGGTTGAGTTCCTTGAAGAAATCATTGCCCTTGTCGTCGATGACGATGAAGGCAGGAAAATCTTCTACCTCGATGCGCCAGATCGCTTCCATGCCGAGTTCCGGATAGGCGACGGTCTCGACCTTGCGGATGCAATCCTGCGCCAGGCGCGCGGCCGGCCCACCAATCGAACCCAGATAAAAGCCACCGTGCTTCTTGCAGGCGTCGCGCACCGCCGAGGAGCGGTTGCCCTTGGCCAGCATCACCATCGAACCGCCGGCGGCCTGGAACTGGTCGACGAAGCTGTCCATACGCCCGGCCGTGGTCGGGCCGAACGAGCCCGACGCCATGCCCTCCGGCGTCTTGGCCGGGCCAGCGTAATAGATCGGGTGGTTCTTGAAATAGTCCGGCAGCGGCTTTCCGGCGTCGAGCAGCTCACGCAGTTTCGCATGGGCCATGTCGCGGGCCACGATCATCGGCCCGGTCAAGGACAGCCGCGTCTTGTTGGGATATTGCGACAGGGTGGCGAGAATCTCCTGCATCGGCCGGTTGAGATCGATCTTCACCACATCGCCGCCCAGCGTCGATTCATCCACGTGCGGCAGGTATTTCGCCGGCTCCCGCTCCAGCGCCTCCAGAAACACACCGTCCCTGGTGATCTTGCCCATCGCCTGGCGATCGGCCGAGCACGACACGCCAATGCCGATCGGCAGCGACGCGCCATGGCGCGGCAGCCGGATGACTCTCACGTCATGGCAGAAATATTTGCCGCCGAACTGGGCGCCGACGCCGAGATTCTGCGTCAGCTTGTGGATCTCCGCTTCCATTTCCAGGTCGCGGAAGGCGTGGCCGTCGGTGCCGCCCGAAGTCGGCAGGCCGTCGAGATAGCGGGTCGAGGCAAGCTTCACCGTCTTCAGGTTGAGCTCGGCCGAAGTGCCGCCGATGACGATGGCCAGATGATAGGGCGGGCAGGCGGCGGTGCCGAGCGTCAGAATCTTTTCCTTGAGGAAAGCGATCATCCGGTCGTGGGTCAGAACCGACGGCGTCTGCTGGAACAGGAAGGTCTTGTTGGCCGAGCCGCCGCCCTTGGCGACGAACAGAAATTTATATTCGCTCTCGCCCTCGGCATAGATTTCGATCTGCGCCGGCAGATTGTCCTTGGTGTTCTTTTCTTCAAACATCGACACCGCCGACATCTGCGAATAGCGCAGGTTTTTCTTCTCGTAGGCATCGCGGATGCCCTCGGCGAGCGCGCTTTCATCATCGCCTTCGGTCCACACCATGCGGCCCTTCTTGCCCATGACGATGGCGGTGCCGGTATCCTGGCACATCGGCAGCACGCCACCCGCTGCGATATTGGCGTTCTTCAAAAGATCATAGGCGACGAACCGATCGTTCGAGGTCGCCTCCGGATCATCGAGAATTTTAGCGAGCTGCTGCAGGTGCCCGGGGCGCAGCAGATGGTTGATGTCGATCATCGCCTGTTCCGACAAAAGCCGCATCGCCTCGCGGCTGACGCTGACGATCTCGCGGCCGCCGAAATTCTCGACCTTGACGCCCTCCGAGCTGATCTTGCGATAGGGGGTCGCGTCCTTGGCGAGGGGAAACATGGGAGCGTGTTGATAGGTCATGGGTTTTCGGCTCGATCTGGAACAAGATGAGGCGTTTTAGGCCGTGTGGAGCCGGTTTCCAAGGGTTTCGTAGGGCGGGGCTGTCAATTCGCCGCGCCGATCGACCCCGAAGGCCGAAAGAACCGCCTGCCGAGCGACAGATCAGATTGAACTTTGCATCTCTGCGAGTGCGCGTTCAAGCGGCATTGGAGATACCTGGATCAGCCCCTCGAACGGGCGGTCAAGATTCAAGATAAGATAGATTGAAAATGCGATCATAGCCGCTGATAGAACCAGTGTGCCGATCACCATGGAATTTGCGGGAGCCCGGTACCCGAAATTGGCGAAGATCAGGACGAGCCAGGCGATCATCATCGCGATCAACGGTGCAGGAACCGATCCGTCCGATTGTTCGAGGATGGCCCATCGCAGTCGAACGATCGCATAATATTGCGTATTGATGTCCTGCCATAGAGCCGTCTGGGCGGCGCTCTGCGGCAGCACGCGCCCGATGCTTTCTCCTGTGACATTGAGGAGCGCTTCAGCGGCGCGGTCCGCGAGAACCCGGTCGGACTGCCGGGTCTTACGCGCCGTGTATTCCGTATAATCTTTTAAATTCTTGCGTGTCTCAGCCATTTCGGGACCATAACGCCTCAGGGTTCTGTCTAGAATGATGAGGTTGGTCGCCAGGGCATGAATGTTACGATCAGTTGTCTCAAACGTCGTGCGTGCCGAGTTCAACATCAAGCCGAGAAGAAGCGAGGTCGTCAAAACAAAAAGCCCCGCCACCTTTCCAACGACATTCGCCGTCTCATCAGACCGAAATTGAGGAGGCAACAGACGATGGGAGAAGAGCGCCGCGAGGGCTGCGCCGGCAACCAGGCAGAAGATCGCGAAAGCAACCAGTATATCAGACACGACATATCTCTCGGCAGGCGGCAGAGTACGAACAGTGGCGACTGTCTCGTACTTCGCTGGCCGACGCAACCGAGCCGGGCGGCCGCTCATCGGGGTGTTACGAAACGCGTCTGCGCAAAGTCTGCATGATATTCCTCAGATTCTGACCATCCTCAGCAAACCCGCTGCCAATGGGCCACGCATGGCTGGGACATGGCGATCTCCGTCTTGGAGCTGGAGCCTTTGTCAGA
>JAQGJO010000465.1 GCA_028290595.1 Hyphomicrobiales bacterium
CTTTGTTGTGAAGGGCGTCCAACGCAGTGCCGCAAAGAGAATCCGCGCCGTATGGGTCCCGGCTCAAGGCCGGGACGACAACATCAGCTACGCCGCCGCCTTCTTGGCCAGCCCGAACGCCTCCGCCAGCAGACTGTACGACCCCTTGCGCGCATCGTGATCATATACCGCGGTGATGATCATCAGTTCGTCGGCGAGGCTCGCCGCGATCATTGGCTGCAATTTTGCCATCACGGTTGCCGGACTGCCGACGAACAGCCGCGACCGGTTGCGCGCGATCGAGGCGCGCTCACTGTCGGTGTAGGGATAGGCCAGCGCTTCCTCAACGCTGGGCAGCGGCAAATACTGGCCACGGTCGCGGCGCAGGCGGTTGAGATCCATCGACGATGCCAGCTTCTCGGCTTCGGCATCGGTCTCGGCCGCGACCACCGCGACCGCCAGAATGCCGTGCGGCGTCGTGCGCCAGCCCGATGGCTTGAAGCGGTTGTGGTAATTGGTCATGGCATCGACAGCATCATGCGAGGCGAAATGATGCGCGAACGCGAAGCCCATCCCGACCTGCGCTGCCAATTCCGACGAGTAGTCGCTGGAGCCGAGCAGCCAGATCGGCGGCAGCGGCGAATCGTCGGGCATCGCCACCACATTGTTGTAGGGATGGCCGGGCGGAAAATCGCGAGTCTCCCAAAGCGTCAGTTCGTGCAGCCGCTCGAGAAAGTCGTCGCCCTCGCGGCGGTCGAGCCGGCTGCGCAGCGCGTGCGCGGTGGCGCCGTCGGTACCCGGCGCGCGCCCCAGCCCGAGATCGATCCGCCCGGGGAACAGCGCCTCCAGCATCTTGAAGCGCTCGGCCACCACCAGCGGCGCATGGTTGGCCAGCATCACGCCGCCGGAACCGACGCGACTCTGTTTTGTCACCGCGGCGATCTGGCCGATCATGAGATCGGGCGCCGGGCTTGCCACCGAAGCGAGGTTGTGATGTTCGGCCAGCCAGTAGCGGACATAGCCCAGCGCATCGGCATGGCGCGCCAGGTCGATGCTGTTGCGCAGCGCCGCGGCGGGCTTTGTGCCCGTGGTGACGACGGAGAGGTCGAGGATCGAGAGAGGAATCATGGCGCTAAACTAGTGTGCCTCGTCGGGAGCACAAAGGGGCTGGGGGGCGCAGATCAGTCGCGCGTTGGAACGGCCAGCCGTTCACCGGCTCAAAGAGCTCGGTGGGACGAATCTTCTATTTTGACTCCTACAACACTCTGCCCACACCAGATCGAGGGGACTCCGGACGCCAATTTCGGGCCGAGATTCTTCCAAAGCGCCAAAAATTCAGCTATCTAACCATATTTTCGTCTGGGCTGGCCTTGCGTTTTCGATACCCACTTCTGGTAAATTAGACGTTATTATACATATTATATACAAAAATTGGGCAGTTTCCCATTCCCGATGGGCTGTTTCAGTAAACCTGTTTGGCTTATTTTAGCGCTCTGCAGCTAAGCCTGACATTTGTTGAGCTTTGAGTGGAGTTTGTCGCGCCATGACCGAGGTTACGCCGCCCGTACCGGATGGGCACCGCGCGCCAAAATCCCCCGCGATCTCCTTCGAGTTCTTTCCGCCCAAAACCGAGGAGATGGAAAAAAGCCTGTGGGAGACCATCAAGCGTCTCGCACCGCTCACGCCCAACTTCGTCTCGGTGACCTACGGCGCCGGCGGATCGACGCGGGAGCGTACCCACTCCACCATCACCCGGATCCTGGCTGAAACCAATCTGACGCCCGCGGCGCATCTGACCTGCGTCGGTGCCGCGCGCGGCGAGATCGACGACATCGTCGGTCGCTATCACGACGTCGGCGTCCGCCATATCGTCGCGCTGCGCGGCGATCCGCCCGGCGGCATCGGCACTGCCTATTCGACGCATCCCGATGGCTACCAGACCTCGGCCGAGCTCGTCGCAGGCATCAAGAAGCAGCATGGCGACATCGAGGTGTCGGTCTCCGCCTATCCGGAAAAGCACCCCGAAAGCCCTGACTTCGACGTCGACATCGACGGCCTGCAGGCCAAGGTCGATGCTGGCGCCACCCGCGCCATTACCCAGGTGTTCTTCGATAACGATCTCTACTTCCGCTATCTCGACCGGGTCAGGGCGCGCGGCATCAGCATTCCGATCGTGCCCGGCATCATGCCGATGCACAATTTCAAACAGGCTCGCAATTTCGTCACCCGCGCCGGCACCTCGGTGCCCGACTGGCTGGCGGAAAAGTTCGAAGGCCTCGACGACGACGCCGAAACCCGCAAGCTGGTGGCGGCGACGGTCGCCGCCGGCCAGGTGCAGAAACTGGCAAAACACGGCGTCGATACCTTTCACTTCTACACCATGAACCGCGCGGACCTCGTGTTCGCGATCAGCCATCTGCTGGGCATTCGGCCCAATAGTGCACAGAAAGCCGCCTGACCGATGACTGTGCCTGTTTCCGAAAAGCGAACCGCCCTGCTCGCGGCTGCCCGTGAACGCATCCTGGTGCTCGACGGCGCCATGGGCACCATGATCCAGGGGCTCGAATATGACGAGGCCGCGTTCCGCGGCGAGCGCTACAAGGATTTTCACCGCGACCTCCGCGGCAACAACGACCTGTTGATCCTGACGCAGCCCAAGGCGATCGAGGAGATTCACGCCGAATACCTGCGCGCCGGCGCCGACATCGTCGCCACCAACACGTTTTCCTCGACCTCGATCGCGCAGGCCGATTACGACCTCTCCAGCATCGCCTATGAGATGAATCTTGAAGGCGCGAAGCTGGCGCGCGCCGCCGCAACCCGAGTCACAGCCGAGGACGGCAAGCCGCGCTTTGTCGCC
>JAQGJO010000507.1 GCA_028290595.1 Hyphomicrobiales bacterium
CCATGCAGGAAGCCGGCATCCCAGACTTCGATATCCGGGCTTGGTTTGCGATTTATGTTCCGCCCGCCACGCCAGAACCGATCAAGACCAAGCTCAGAAGCCTGGTGAGCGAGGTTCTGGAGACGGCCGAGACGCGCGATTTCATTCGCAGTCTCGGGATTGAACCGTTTATCTCGACCCCGGATGAGTTCGCGAAATTCCAGGTGGAAGAGACTGCACGCTGGGCCGCGATCCTCAAGGAAGCCGGCGTCAGCGCGCAGTAGCGGAGTTTTATGGGAGGGTGCCGCCTGAAAGCCGGCATCCCCTTTCGCACGATGCTCTAGGCAGACGGGATAAACGTTCCGGGGCCTGCCTTGATATTTTTCGCCACGGCCTGTTGCCAATTGGGCTCATCCTTCGCCAGCCGCACCGACAGGGGCCGCACCGCATAGCTGTCGGCTTCATAGTTCGGCTGCGAGCCCTCTGCCAGTTTCCGCGCTGCCGTTATCAGGCGATGGCGCGTCTGCACGATCATCGTGTCGCCCGCCGCCAGGTTCTCTTTGGTTCGATCGTAGAGATTTCCCATGCTCTCGGTGATCGCCACGTCCTGATCCTGGAAATGCTGCAGTCTCAGATAGGGATAGGGATCCGGCGTCTCGCCGGGGTTGGTATAGTTGTTGGCCTTGTTTCTCTTGGGCTTGAAGGTGCCCGGCGCAAGTTCCGAATACACGCCGTCGTTGCGTTCTTTCATGAAGGCGAGATCGGCCTGGGTGAGATCCCGCTCGGGGTGCCATGTCCACGCATAGACCATGCATTCCTTGTCGTTGACGGGAACCCATGCATGCGCGGCGAGAGGTCCGTCGCCACTCCAGCCGGGGATTGTCGTGTACCAGGGCATGAGCCATTGCGCGACGCGATAATAATATTCGTGCTCCCCGGCATTTCGACGCGACGCATACAGAATGCCGAAGTCGGTCGATGAATATTCGATCTTGGGCGTGGTATCGCCGGCCGTCGTGGCCTGCAAGGCATTCTTGGCGTCCTTTTCCGTCTTGTTGCCTTTTCCCAAAATCGACGCATGCAAAAAAGGAACGTGGGACGGATCGATGTCGCCTTCCATCCCTTGCGTCCAGTGGCATTCCTGCTCCCGCTTCGAGACGTAGACTTGCGCCGACGGCACCGTCAGGAATTCAAGCGCCGGCATGGCCGGTGGTTTCCCCTCGCCAAGGAAGGCAAAGATAACCCCGCCTCTCTCCTCGCAAGGAAACGCCGGCTGCCTGATCTGGTTCTTGAAGGTGCTGCCCCGAGGTTCATTGGGAATATCCAGGCATGCGCCGGTCGGACAGTATTTCCATCCGTGATAGGCGCAGCGGATGCCGTCCTCCTCGACGCGACCGTAGTACAAGGATGCGCCGCGGTGCGCGCAATGCTCGCCGACCAGGCCGACCTTTCCGTTGCCACCGCGAAAGGCAATGAAAATTTCGCCTAGAACTTCCACGCGGATCGGCGGTCCGGCCGGCTCCTTCACTTCCTCGCTCAAGGCGACCGGAACCCAATATTGACGCAGAAGACTGCCCATGGGCGTGCCGCGCGTGGTACTCCGCAATAGAGCGTGATCTTCGGCTTTCATGCTGTCCACCTTCGTTCAAACATAATCACGCAAACCGCCGCGCTCTCATTCCGAAAACGACACGCCGGCTGCCTTTGCTTCAGTCACTAATCGCTTTGTCAGCTCGATGTTGCGGGCAAACGCGGCTTTGACCTCCGGCAGGCTATTGCCCAAAGCAAGCGCTCCGTTGGCTTCGATCGCCAGCTTCGCCTCCGGCGTCTGCAGTACGGAGGAGAACGCCTCGTGAAGGCGCTTGACGATGTCGTCGCTCGTGCCTGTCGGCGCCAGAAGATAGGCAAACGACATGGGCGATTCGAATTGCGGAATGTCCGCGCTTATTTCGGGAACATCACGAACGTTCGGCATCGCCATGCGCTTTTCAGTGGCGATGGCGCGATACTTCCCGGCGTCGATCAACCCTTTGCTCAGGGAGTTCGTGATGAAGGCGCCGTCCACTTCGCCGCCGCCCATGGCCTGCACCATGGGTGCAAAGCCCTTGTAGGACACAGCCGCAAGTTTGACCTTGCCGTACTGGTTGATCGTCTCGATGAGGAGATGCGTGATGCTGCCGGCGCCCAGAGAGCCGATCGTTATCTTGCCCGGCCGCGCCCTGGCCTCGCGGATCAGATCCGCCACGTTTTGGACGGGCATGTCCTGCCGCACGATCAGCAGCATGGGTGAGCCGTAGATATCGGCGACGGCGACAAAATCACGGCTGGGGTCGACCCTTGAATCGGCGACCGTCATCGATCCCAGGACCACGCTGCCGGTGACGTTGTAGAGCAGCGTATAGCCATCAGGCTTCACTCTGGCGGCGTATTCGGTGCCGACCAGGCCGTTGGCGCCCGGCTTGTTTTCGATCACCAGCGGTTGCCCGAGCTTTTTGGAAACGCCGTCCTGGATCAATCGCAGCGGAACATCAGCCGCGCCTGCCGGCCACGGCACGACGATGCGAATGAAGCGGGACGGATAGTCTTGCGCGACAGCCGGGACGCTGGCAACAAGCGCAAGCGCCGTGAATATGCATGCAAGTGATTTCGACATAGCCCTCTCCCATGCTCGACGTGAAATCTATCCCTGATACTTCGGCAGCAGCCTCAATGCATTGGTGCGATCGATCGCCGCGAGCTCTTCCTTGGAGAACACGTTGGCCTTCGCGATGCCGGCGACATGATGCGCGGCCGTCAGATATGGAAAGTCCGTACCGAACAGGAGTTGTGAATTCGGGACGGCGGCCTGGAGCGCGAGAAGCGCCGGACGATTGGGGACCTGGGCAACGTCATAGTAGAACTTGCCGAGTTCAGCGACTGCGCCTGTTGGGAACAGCTCCTGCTTCCGCGGCGAAATATTGGCATTGTTGATGAAACGATCGACCAGGAACGGCATGGTGCCGCCGCCGTGAGACCAGATGAGCTTGATCTTGGGATATCGCTTGGCCGCTCCGCCAAACAACATCCGCGCAATCGCCCGCGTGGTGTCCGTTCCATACTCGACCATGGAGTCGGCCACTTCCGGGACGAGATTGGTGCAGCAGTTTGCGGTATTCGGATGGGTGTAGACTACGGCCTCGCGGCGATTGAGCTCCTCGAAGACCGGATCAAACGCCGGATCGCCCAGCCATTTGTCGCCGTAGCTGGTGAACAGCGATATGCCATCAGCCTTCAGCACATCGAGACCGTAAGCGATCTCAGCCAGGCTGCCGTCGATATCCGGCAGCGGCATGTTCACGAACATTCCGAAGCGGCGCGGATATTGCGCCACAAGCGATGCAGCGTAGTCGTTGCAGGCCCGCGCCAGCCGTCGCGCCGGCGCGTGCGACCCGAACCAGAGGCCGGGCGTGGTGATCGAAGTAATAGACACGGCAACGTCGCCCTTATCCATTTGTTCGATGGCCCGCTCGGGGGTCCAGCCCAAGGTCAACTTGGTCAGGCGCTGCATGGGCGCCAGCTCTTCCACATAGGCCGGCGGGCTCAGATGATGATGGACATCGATGCGGAACGGAGCCGGCGCAGCGGCCGGCTGTGCAGCCACGCCATCGCAGTTCAGGCCCATTGCGGCCACGCCCGCTGAGGCTCCCAGCAGGAAACCGCGACGGGACAGACCGGCACTCAACGGATTGCAATTGCAGCTAGACATAAGCATCGCGTATCTCCCCCACCCTTGTCATTTTCTTCTATCGACGTTTCCCACCCTGTCCGGAGACACCCGGGCACCGTTGTTCCCATCCGCAGAGTGCGTTATGTCCAACCCATGAAATCGGCACGGAAGACGCCACGCACCTCGCCATCCGGCATACGGGCCAAGGCCCGTCGCGTGCGTTTGGCGCAATCGACGCCGGCCGATCTCCCGCGCATCCGCCATGAACATCTCGGCTGGCTGCTTGAACGGGTCGACCGCCTGTTCGCCAGGCTGGTTTCCAAGGCGGTTCACGATCATGGATTTGGCGACGTGCGGCTTGTTCATGTTCCGCTTATTCGCGCCGTCGAACGCGACGGCACTCGAATTTCCGACATCGCCAAACGGGCGGGCATCACCAAGCAAGCGACCGGCACGCTCGTCTCGGAATTCGTGCAGTTCGGTTACATCAAGATCGTCGATCATCCCAGCGACGGCAGGGTCAAGATGGCGATCTATACCGCCAAGGGGGAGCGGCTGCTCGCCGCCTGCGCCGACGCGCTGAAGGATACTGAAGGACATTTCCTGAGCATGATCGGCGGTAGCGATTTCACCCGCCTGAAAACGGTGCTGCAGCGGATCATCATCTCGGCTGAGGAATAGGGCGCTGCAGGTTGTCATCGCGCCTCAGAGCCGCAGCAATCTGGTTGCATTCGTCGAAAGGATCTTGCGCCGATCCTCGGCCGG
>JAQGJO010000508.1 GCA_028290595.1 Hyphomicrobiales bacterium
CGGAACACCGCGCAGGTTCGGGCTTTGCTTGCTGCGTTCGGCCTGTTTCGCCACTTCCGGCGAGACCCCGGGTGGCGGCGGCGCGGCAGGTTGCTGGGCGAAAGCCGCACTCGCGCCAAGACCCATCGCCAATGCGGCTGACAGACCGGCAAACCGGATATATCTCGCGGAAACAATCATGGACGCCTCCCCTGGTGTCCGGCGGCTGAAACCGCTGCGGCCATCCAAAATTCTAGCACCGTCTTGGCAGCAGGCAAATGATCAGGCATGCAACACGACGTGACGAAACGGAATTATGCGGTCAATCACTTTACTTTGAACGATTGCACTTCAATCGGGCGGCAGGACGCGGTCGCTCTTCACGTCGTCCGGCGCTGCAACGGGCGGCTGCGCGGCGCGACGATCGTCGCCAGGTAATTTGCAATCGCCGGCGATGGGACAGGCATAGGGCAAGGGCTTTGGCACATCCGGATTGGCGGGATCGACAGCAAGAGGATCAGTTGCAAGCGGCGCGAGGTCGCCGAGCCCATCCGGTGGATGATACCGCACCGCGAGATTGAACCCATAGGCAGCGATGGCGCCAGCGACGACGACCACGGCGATCGAAATCGCCCAGCGCTTCTTCAATCCATCAAGGTTCGGCTTGTTCATCTGCCCACACTCTCACAGCGGCAAATCAGGTGCAAACGGCGGATGCAGACTCAATCGGACGAATTTGAATCGAATCCGAGTTCGCCTTTAAATTTGCGTCGCATAGGTCGACAGCGCGCGGCGATTTTCATCAGTTTCGAGGCGTTGCGACAGCGACGGCATCGCCCTGTCAGAGCAGTCGGCGCGCGGACAGGTGCGGCACGAGACGCCAATGGGCGTGACGATCTGCGGATCGTCCAGATTGAGGCCGTCGGCGTAGACCAATTGCTTGCCGAAATGCAGGGCACATCCGAGACCCACCGCGAGTTGTCCCACTCTGCTCGGCAGGCCGCCACGCGAGATGCCGCGCGCGCCGGTGTCGACTGTGCGCGCGACGCAGAAATAGCTTGCGCCATCGGGCATGCGCGACAGTTGCACGCGCAGCATGCCCGGCGTCGCAAAAGCGTCGTAGACATTCCAGCGCGGACAGGCGGCGCCGAAGCGCGCGATATGAATGCCCGACGCCGAAAAGCGCTTGGAAATATTGCCGGCAATATCGACGCGGATGAGATGGAACGGAATGCCCTCGCTGCCGGGACGACGCAAGGTCGTCAGCCGATGACAGATCTGCTCGAAGGAAACGCCGAAGCGATGCTGGAGAATATTGATGTCATAGCGCGTCGATTTCGCCGAAGCGAAGAAGCGATCATAAGGCATCATGACGGCGGCGGCGAAATAATTCGCCATCGCCGAACCAGCCAGAAAGTCGGCGACGGGCGAGGTGAACTTGCCGCCGGAAACCGCAGCGTCGATCTCGCGGCGATGACCGAGCAAGGCGATCTGATAGGCGAGCTGGAACGTGCGGCTTGCCGCCGGCAGCATTTCCGACAACATCAGGCGCCGCGTCAGCGGATTGAAATTGCGCAACAGGCCCGGCATGGCGTCGGCGGGCGCGATCTCCACATCGACCGCGAAGCGTTCGGCCAGAACCTTCACCAGGTCCTGCTGCAGGGTGAGCAGCGCAAGATTGTTGTCGTGCCACAATGCTTCCGCCGCTTCTTCCAGCTCTGGAAAATAGTTCAACCGACGCTGCAGGAAATCCGTGACCTCTTCCGACGGCAGACCGACGGGAACCGCCTCCCCTTCGACGTCACCGCCTTCAACCGGGCTCGTCACCGCGCCGCGGCGGTAGGTCTGGTACAAGGCCAGAAGGGCGCGGGCGATGCTCGGCAAGGTCGTCACGACATCCTTGACGTCGCTTGCCTTGATGTCCTGCGCATCGAAGGCCGGATCGGACAGAGCTTCCATGAGATCGGCCGCAAGCCTGCTGTCGTCCTCGCCGCCAAGCGCCGTCAGATCGACCTTGAACCGCTCTGCCAGCCGCAAGAGCACATTCACGGTGACGGGGCGCTGGTTCGATTCCAGCAGGTTCAGATAGCTCGGCGAAATGCCGAGTTCAGCCGCCATCTGCGTCTGGGTGAATTTCTGTTCCTGACGAACGCGACGCAATTTGCCGCCGATCCGAACTGCGCGCATGTCTGGCCCAAGCTAGATTTACAAAAATATTACATATTACAACTTAGTGTTTGTCAAATTGCGCATTAATTTCAAGTAAACCCATCAATTTCAAATATTTATTGCGCTAAAATGACGCTTACAACATTCTCCGCCGCAATGCCTGACGGGCATTCAATCGGCGTCAGCGCCGTTTATGACAAGCGGAGTAAAAAATGTCTGCATCCTATTCTCCCCCGATCCGCCGCGACTATGCGATGGCAGACGTCAGCCGCCTGTCCGGCAGCGTTCGCATCGAGCACACGCTGGCCAGGATCGGCGCAGCGCGGCTGCGCGCCCTGCTGGCGGAGCGCCCGTTCGTGCGCGCACTGGGCGCCATGACCGGCAATCAGGCGGTCCAGCAGGTCAAAGGTGGCCTCGAGGCTATCTATCTCTCGGGATGGCAGGTCGCGGCCGACGCCAACAATGCCGGGCAGATGTATCCGGACCAGTCGCTGTATCCCTCCTCGTCGGTGCCTGATGTGGTTCGGCGCATCAACAATGCCCTGCAGCGCGCCGATCAGATCGCCCGCATGGAGAACGATGCCTCGACCCATTGGTTCGCGCCGATCGTGGCCGATGCGGAGGCCGGTTTCGGCGGACCGCTCAATGCGTTCGAACTGATGAAGAGCATGATCGAGGCCGGCGCCGCGGGCGTTCACTTCGAGGATCAGCTCGCCTCGGAAAAGAAGTGCGGCCATCTCGGCGGCAAGGTGCTGGTGCCGACGCAGACCTTCATCCGCACGCTGAACGCGGCGCGGCTGGCGGCCGATGTCTGCGGCGTCGACACGATCGTCTGCGCCCGCACCGACGCCCATTCGGCGACGCTCATCACCTCGGATATCGACGACTACGATCTCGCCTTCATCGATCGTTCCAGCCGCACGGGCGAGGGCTTTTACCGGCTCAAGCAGGGCAATCATCATTCCGTGGAGCACGCCATTGCGCGCGGCCTCGCCTATGCGCCCTATTCCGATCTGATCTGGTGGGAAACCTCCGAGCCTGATCTCGGCGAAGCGCGCGAGTTCGCGCAGGAAATGCATCGCCAGCATCCCGACAGGCTTCTGGCCTATAATTGCTCGCCCTCATTCAACTGGCGCGCCAAGCTCGACGTGGGGACGATCGAGAACTTCCAGGAGCAGATCGCCGCCATGGGCTATCGCTTCCAGTTCGTGACCTTGGCGGGCTTTCATGCCCTCAACCTGTCGATGTTCGAACTGGCGAAGGGCTATTCGCGCCGTGGAATGGGCGCCTACTCGGAAATGCAGGAACGCGAGTTCGCGGCGCAGGCCAACGGTTTCACCGCCGTACGCCACCAGCGCGAAGTCGGCACCGGCTATTTCGACGCGGTCGCCATGGCCATTTCCGGCGGCAAATCCTCGACGACGGCCATGGCCGGTTCGACCGAGGCGGACCAGTTCCGGTCTACCCGCGAGGCGGCCGAATAAGACGCGTTTCCAACTCGTTCAACTCAAGTCACACAGGAGCATGTCATGAAGGAGCAATTCTGGGTTGTCGGCGGCGAATATTCCGATCTCGATTTCCGCCGCCTGATCGAAGGCACGAGCCAGACTCACGGGCCGTTCGAGAGTTATGAGGCGGCGGAAAAGGTCTGGCGCGACTGTTCCCTCGCCAATCGCTTCGAAGCCTGCGCGCGCTTTTCGATCGTCACGTCGGCGGTCAGCGCTGCGCGGCGCCAGGCTGCTTAGGCTGGTCAAATAAAAAGGCCGCTCCGCACGCAAGCGCAGAGCGACCTTTGTTCGGGATTGTCATTCCCGCCAAGCGAAGCGCAGAGCGGGAATCCAGGAGCAACGTGACGGCCCAACGTAGCGGCCCTTGGCTTCTGGATCCCCGCTCACCCGCTACGCGGGCGTCGGGGATGACAGTTTTCCTCTTAAGCGCGCGTGCGCACGATCACGTTCAGCGTCGCCTGCTGGCCCTGGGCCACTTTGTCGAGCGCCTTCTCGATGGCGGGTATGAGCTTCGCCGGGTCTTCGACACGGGCGCCGTAACCGCCGAAGGCTTCGGTGATCTTCTCGTAGTCCGCCGACGGCGTCAGATCGACGATCGGCAGGCTGTTGGCCTTGGAGGCGAGGCCGTCCGGATACATCGCCGTTGTCGCGCGGCGCACGGCGAACCATTGCGAATTGTTCATCACCATGGTCAGGGTCGGCAGCTTTTCCGCGTTGCCGACGAAATGCGCGGCTGTCGGGCAGCCGAACATGTAGGAGCCGTCGCCGACCGTCGAGATGACCTGGCGCTCAGGCGCAGCGACCTTGGCGCCGAGCGCCTGGCCGAGACCCATGCCGAGCGCGCCGGAACTGGTCGACAGAAAGCCGCCCGGCTGTTCGATCTCAAGGAACGGATAGGGTGCGCCCAACTCCTCGACGATGATGGCGTTCTTGTCCTTCACCTGGTTGAGGCAATGGGCGATCCACGGATAGGCGATCGGCGAAGAGGTCGATACTGCCTGCACCGCCTTCTTGCGCTGTTCGATGAGCGCCGCGCGTTGTTCGGCAAAGTGAGCGCGGCGCTTGTCGACCGCGGCCTGCTTGCCCTTCAGCTTGATCTTCAACATCTCGTTCAGCATCACCAGCGCCGCGCCCGGTTCACCCGAGATCGCCAGATCCATCTGGAAGCCGCGGAACGGGAAGGTGCGGAAATGCGGATCGGTCGCGATGTGGATCAGCTTGGCGTTCGGATTCGGCTGAATGTTGCGCGGCACCCACGGCACCGGCGAATCAAGCACGATGATCACATCGGCGGCCTGCAGCGCCGGGCCATTGACGAGACCCAGGTTCATCGGATTGCTCGACGCGATCGAGGCCTGCGGGCCGGTCAGAACCGAAATCGCATGCTCCTGGGCGATCTGGCCGAGCGCCGCAAACGTATGCGGGCGGGCCATGCTCGTCGTCACGATAACCGGGTTCTCAGCCGCGGCGATCATGTCGGCGGCCAGTTCCAGTGCTTCGGCGGAAGGCACCGAAGCCATGGTGCCGACCTTGCGGGCACGCGGCAACGGACCAGCGCCGAGCTCCGTATTGCCGAGCACTTCGCGCGGCAGGGTCAGATAAACCGGGCCGCGCGGCTCGGTCATCGCGATGTCGACGGCGCGGGCGACAATCGTGTTGACCGGCTGGCCTTCGCGCAATTCGTAATCCCATTTCACATGCTCGCGAACGATCGAGGCCTGATCGAAATTTTCCTGCGCCCAATGGATCGGCACGTCGCGAGACCCGGCATGGCCGGTCTCAGTAAGCGGCGTGCGGCCGGCCGCCAGCAGGATCGGAACGCTGTCGCGGGTGGCATTCATCAGCGCACAGATGGTGTTGGCTGTGCCGACATTCACGTGAACCATGACCGCAGCCATATTGCCGCTGACCTTGTAATAGCCGGTCGCCATGGCGACGGCGACGTTCTCGTGCGGGACGGTGACGAACTCGGGCAGGATGCCGCCCTTGGTCCGCGCCTGCAGGATGCCTTCGATGATCGGGGCGAAGTCGGTGCCGCCATTGGCGAAAACGTGGTTGATTCCGGAATTCTTGAGCGCCGCCATGTAGGATTCGGCGACCGTCTGCCCTGCAGGCTGATGGATGTTCATAATACCTCCCGACCGGGCATTTCCCGGCTATGAAATCGTGGCGTCTTGGTAGCGGATTACGCCG
>JAQGJO010000518.1 GCA_028290595.1 Hyphomicrobiales bacterium
ACATGCAGCCGGACTTTCTCGGGCGGAATATCGCGCAGCGCATGATTGAGCGCCTCAATGCGCATGGTTGCGTATTTGCGATAGTCCGCGACGCTCATGTCCGGATACATCAGCCAGCCGTCGGGCAAGTCCGGATCGTCGATCTGCAGCAGAAAACCGGCGTCGACAATGGCGCGATATTCCTCGCGCATGCATTCCGCGATCGCGAAAACGAAGTCTTCCTGGCTTTTATAGTGATCGTTGTACATCCAGTGTTCGATCGTGCCCGGCGTATTGGCGGGCAGATAGGCCTCTTCGACATCAACGCCCGTAAGCGCCGCGCGGAAATTGTCGAGATCGGCCTGCAGCGCCGCCTGGCCGACATATTTTAGCGGCTCGACACAGAAGGTCTGTGTCGCCGGAGCGCCTGTCGTGATGAAACTGCCGCGCCCTTGTGCGAAATATTCGCGGAATTGCTTGATGTCGCGCGCCGCGATGTTGAGCGGCTGCGGGCTTTTTCCTTCCACATAAGGACGGTCGGTGAAGCCGGAGAGCCGCTCAGCGCAATAATAAGTGAAGTTCGACTTGCCGTGCTCGCCATCGTTGATGCTGTCGATGCCGCAGGCGACCTGCATTTTGACGGCCTCAGCGACCTCTTCCCGCAGTTTGGTTGCAAAGGTGTCGTCATCGACCGCAATGCCTGCGGCCTTGGTGCGCACAAGGTCCGTCAATTCCTCCGATCGCGGCAAAGCGCCCGCATGAGTGGTCCTGATCCTGCCGACGCTGCGCAGCATGAGCTTCCTCCGCGATGGATTTTGTTACGGCGATTGTGGCGCAACCGATCCTGCGGTGCAAACGCATTGCTTGCGGGCAGCGTCCCGTCGTCCATGGCCGATCGTCAGCCAATAAAAGGACCCTACAAACGGCTACAAACTCCCAGGAGCCCTCATCCTGAGGAGCAACGCTTGCGTTGCGTCTCGAAGGACGGGGGCGTGTGAGAGAGGCATGCCGAGCGAGGTTGCATGAGGCACGAATGGCAGTTGGCAAGCTACGGCCTGTCGCCCCCGTCCTTCGAGACGCGCCTTTCAGGCGCTCCTCAGGATGAGGGCTTCTGATGGTTTTCCTGACTTATAGGACAGTCCAACAAATCATCGGTCAGACACTCACCCCGCCTTTGCTTCCCGCCTGCGGGCGTGAAGAATGAACTCGGTATAGCCGTTGGGCTGCTCGCGGCCCTTGAACACCAGATCGCAGGCGGCCTTGAAGGCGACGCCGTCATAGGCCGGCGCCATCGGCGTATAGAGCGGGTCGCCGGCGTTCTGGCGATCGACCACAAGCGCCATGCGCTTCATCGTCTCCATCACCTGCGCCTGCGTGGCGATGCCGTGCTGCAGCCAGTTGGCGATGTGCTGGCTGGAAATGCGCAAGGTGGCGCGGTCTTCCATCAGGCCGACGTCGTGAATGTCCGGCACTTTCGAACAGCCGACGCCCTGGTCTACCCAGCGCACTACGTAGCCCAAAATGCCCTGGGCATTGTTGTCGAGTTCCTGCTGCACGGCGTCGGGCGCGAAATTCGATTGCGAAATCGGCAGCGTGAGAATGTCGTCGAGTTTGGCCTTCGGCCGCTTCGTCAATTCCTCCTGGCGGGCGGCCACATTCACCTGCAGGTAGTGCAGGGCGTGCAAGGTGGCCGCCGTCGGGGACGGCACCCAGGCGGTGTTGGCGCCGGCGTTGGGGTGGCCGATCTTCTGCACCAGCATGTCGGCCATCCTGTCCGGCATGGCCCACATGCCCTTGCCGATCTGCGCCTTGCCGCGCAGGCCGTTGGCGAGGCCGACATCGACATTATTGTCTTCATACGCTTTGATCCAGGGTGTGTTGCGCATGTCGTTCTTGCGCACCATCGGTCCGGCCAGCATGTCGGTGTGGATCTCATCGCCGGTGCGGTCGAGAAAGCCGGTGTTGATGAAGACGACTCGATCGGAGGCGGCCTGAATGCAGGCGGCGAGATTGATCGTCGTGCGCCGCTCCTCGTCCATGATGCCGATCTTCACCGTATCGCGCGGGATCCCGACCAGATCCTCGACCGCTGAGAAGATCTCGGCGGTGAAGGCGACTTCCTCGGGGCCGTGCATTTTCGGCTTCACGATATAGATCGAGCCCGTACGGCTGTTGTGCAGCTCTCCGCCACCGGCAAGATCGTGTTTGGCGATCAACACGCTGACGGCGGCATCCAGCAAGCCCTCGGGGATTTCCTGGCCCGCACTGTCGAGCACCGCATCCGTATACATGTGGTGTCCGACATTGCGGATCAGCATCAGGCTGCGGCCATGCAGGCGCAACTGGCCGCCGGCGGGCTTGGTATAGACGCGGTCGCGATTGAGGTGGCGTTCGACGGTCTTGCCGCCTTTCTCGAAGCTCGCGACCAGCGTGCCCTTCATCAGGCCGAGCCAGTTGCTGTAGATTTCCGTCTTGTCTTCGGCATCGACGGCGGAGACGGAATCTTCCATGTCCATGATCGTCGAAATGGCGGATTCGAGCACGATGTCGGCGACGCCGGCAGCGTCGGTCTTGCCGATGAAATGGCTGCGGTCGATCACGACTTCGAGATGCAAGCCGTTCTTCTCAAGCAG
>JAQGJO010000520.1 GCA_028290595.1 Hyphomicrobiales bacterium
TGCGTCGAGAATATCGAAGTAGAGCGGATTCGGCTCGCGGGCGATGACCTGTGGCCGCGCCGTGCCGTCGACGTGCACGACGGCAGGAATGCGATCGGCCCATTGCGTCTTGACGTTGCAGGTGATCGTCATGAAACGGCAGGCATAGGCGTTGGCCGCCGTCACGTCGAAGACCTCCGCCGCGTCAGCCTCGGTCGTGACCGGGGCGAAGGGCATGAATTCGGTCCGGTCCAGCCGCTTGTTGATCGAATCATTGATGTCGCGGCGGTGCGGCGAGGCAATGATCGAACGCGCGCCGAGCGCCCGCGGCCCATATTCCATGCGGCCGAGAAAGGTCGCGACGACGCCGCCATCGGCGATGAGGCGCGCCGCGGTTTCGGCCGGATTGCCTTCAACCGGTTTGATGCGGCTGTCGTGGGCGAGAATCCGCTTGGTGGCGACGGGGTCGAAATCGCGCCCGGTATAGACGTGATCGAGGCGGCGGCGCTGCTTCAGCCAGGCGGGCATGCCGTCGCGGCGCAGCAGATAATCGAGCGCGCCGCCGATCGTCAGGCCTTCGTCGCCCATCGGCGGCACCACGAACACTTCATCGACACCGTCGAGCTCGGCGATGCGCTGGTTTAGTTTGACGTTGGCGAAGAGGCCGCCGGCCAAACCAATGCGCGATACTTTTTCGCGCGCCAGAATCTTGCGCATGGACTCGAGGATGACGGCTTCCGTCGCCACCTGGATCGAGGCGGCGCAGATTTCGCGTGGCTGACCCGCACAAGCCTCGAGATAAAAAGACCGCTGGCTTTCGGCGCTGGTGAAACGGCTGCCGATGATACCGTTGTCGTCAACGGTGAAAGGTTCGCGGAACTTGTCGGCGAGGACAGGCTCGCCGAAGGCGGCCAGCCCGGTGATCTTGCCTTCGTGATGCAGCGGCTTGAAGCCGAGCGCCTCGGTCACATACATATAGGCGCGGGCGATGCTGTCGTTGCGGTAGTCGCCGAGCAGCCAGCGGTCGTCACCGAACAGGCAGGAGATGCGCTCGTCGCGGAAGATGCGCTGGCTGTAGTTGACGTTATCGCCGTATCCGTCCGCGGTGTAGAGCAGCGCATTGTCCCAATCCGTGTGGAACAGCGACGGCAGGGCATGCGCCTCGTGATGATTGGCGAAATGCACCACCGTCTTGGCAGGGAGACCGAAGCGCGCCCGCAGGGTGGCGACATTCAATATGGCATTGGGGTCGGACGTGCCGGCGCGGTTGAGCCTGGCGGCCAGATCTACGGTCTTGGCCGATTTGCCCTGGATGGATTCGGCAATCCGGCGGGGGAAGGAGGCACGCAGCATGCCGCGCTCCACCAGCATGCGGCTGAACACCGCGACGTCGATGGCGGATCGGTCAATGCCGGCGATGGACAGAACTTCGTCGACGCAGACGGAGGGATCGCCACCGTCTTTTTTCACCCGGGTCAGGCGTTCCTTCTGCACGGCTGCGACGAGGGTATAATCGTCGAAAAGCGCTGCGCTGGAATCGTGTACGCCCCAGTGAACGCTCAAGATTATCGCCAATATGCACCTCACCCCTGCGCCGTCAGACTGCTGCCCATCGAGCCGATGACTGGTTTTGACCCGATTCTGCGGCCAGATCAACGGTTTCAGGTGGCGCTTTTGTGACCAGAGAGGTTTGCTTCGGGGAGGTCTGCGGCGACGTCAGTGCTTGAGCAGGGCAGTGGGTGGATCGAGGTCCTTGGTCGCCTTGCCGAGTTGCGAGCGTTCAAACAGCAGAATGACTGGAATCGACATGAGCAGCGGCGCCAAAAGGTAGAACAGCCGCCAGACGAGGAGGGCGGCGAAAACCGAAGTGGCGGGAATCTGCGGCATGATCGCCAGGAACACCGCTTCCATGACGCCGACCCCGCCGGGCACCTGGGACAGGAGGCCGGCCGAAAACGACAGCAGGAACGCGCCGAGCACAATGGCGAAACCGGGGTTTCCCTCCGCCGGCAAGGCAAAATAGATGATGCCGGCCGCGCCCGCCAATTCCAGCGGCGCCGCCAGATATTGCCGGGCGACGACGGGCATGCGCGGATAGACGAGTTTGAAGGAGCCGATCTGCAGCGGTTTGAAATGCAGCCAGGCGCCGATCGTATAAAGAAAACAAAGGGACAGCAGGACGACGCCGAAAATCCGCGCCGGCGTCTCGCCGAGATTGAATTTCGGCGACAGGCTGGTCAGTGGCTTGAGGATCTGCGGTTCCCAGAGCAGCACCCAGCCGAGCAGCAGCATGGTGCCGAAGGCGAAGGTGAACGAGCAGAGCGCCACCAGCACCGCGACCTCGGCGCCGCTCAACCCCTTGGCGGTGTAGGCGCGAAACCGCACCATGCCGCCGGAAAAAACCGAGGCGCCGATATTGTGCGACAGGGCGTAGGTGACGAAGGAACAGATCGAGACATAAAGCCAGGAAATGCCGTGCTGCCGGTCGAGATGGATGAGGGCGATGCGGTCGTACCAGGCCAGGGCTGCATAGGCGACCAGGGTCGATAGGCCGGCAAGCAGGTAGGAATGCGGTGGGATGATCGCCAGTTTCTCGGTAATGGCATGGACGATGATGCCGAGGTCGCTGGTGAAGCCCCCAGCATCGAGCTGGGCCTTGATGGACGGATCGACAGAGACTTCGTGAAGAAGTTTAAAATACAGTAGTTTGACAGACCAAGCCACGGCCACGAGCCCGACGACAGGCCAGAAGAAATTCTTTAACTGCTTCACATGCCCTCTCGCCTAATCATTCGTCCAAGTAAGCTTGTCTGCCGGTCCAGCATCCCAAGACCATGCGATCCGTGCATGTCTTCGTGACCGATGCAAGACATTCCCGCTGCGATTTAAGGAATTTGGCCCGCAAAAAGCAAAACGCGGCCCAGCCTCTCGGCCGGACCGCGTTTCGCAATATCGAAGCGCAATATCGAAGAATGTATCAGGCGCCGGCGGGGCGCAGGGACATCAGTTCGCCGTCGGGACGATCTCTCGCGATATCGGCAATCCGTTCGCCGCTTTTTTCGCGTCCTTCAAGGCTCTGGACTTTGGCCAGCTCCTCCTGGGCTTCGCGAAGCTGGCTCTTGGCTTCGTCGAGCTGGGTGCGCAATTCGGCGGCGGAAGTGTTGAGATTGTCCCGGCGGGTGCGTGCTGCACGCGCGTAGGTGGAATAGGCGAAGTGAGCGGGGTCGGAGTTGCCCGACTTCTGCTCTTCGGTGGCGATCTCGCGATCGAGATCGGTGCACATGCGGGAGAATTCCGCGATCATGGCCTCGATCTGGGCCACACGACGGCGTTTCTCTTCCGCCTGAAATCTCTTGAGTCGAATCAGTGTATCCCGCGACTTCATGACGCGAACTCCAAACGCTGTTGAACGCTGCGCCGGTGAGACCTTCTGGTTTTCACCGGCTGTTTACTAATGACCGCGAGACAGATTCACCATGCCACAGCAATGTAACTGCTTCGTTACCAGGCAAACGTAATCCGGCATGATTTGTGTCTCGAAACGGCGAATCGAGCGGGCCGCGAATCAGTCATTTTTCATTAACGAACGCGTCGCGTGTGCCGTCGCTCACCGGGCCAGCGGCCGGCCCTTGGACACAAGTGTTTACGAGGTCGAGTCAAAAGAGTCGGTTGTGAATCTTTCTTAATGCAAAACTTTAATTAAAATTTTCGACTGATGTTACTGATTTTGAAAGATTTGCGCTTTTAATGGTTTTGTATGTATGAAGATGGTGAACCGAAAACACGCTTTGTTAACCAATCGCCGTTAACACTATGAAGCCGGTAGAAGACGGGATTGCTCCGTTGGCCGATTGTCCGTGACGTTGCTCGCCAGTTCGGGGGCTCATCGCGGTACAAGGGTGGGGACCTGACATGCGCGTATTACTTATTGAAGACGACAGCGCGACTGCCCAAAGCATCGAGCTGATGCTGAAATCCGAGAACTTCAACGTCTATACGACGGACCTTGGTGAAGAAGGTATCGATCTCGGCAAATTGTACGATTACGACATTATCTTGCTCGACCTTAACCTCCCGGACATGTCCGGTTACGAGGTGCTGCGGACCCTGCGGGTCGCAAAGGTAAAGACACCGATCCTGATTCTCTCCGGTCTTGCCGGCATTGAGGACAAGGTGAAGGGCCTCGGCTTCGGCGCCGACGACTATCTCACCAAGCCGTTCCATAAAGACGAGCTGGTGGCACGCATTCATGCCATCGTCCGCCGCTCCAAGGGGCACGCGCAGTCGGTCATCACGACCGGCGATCTCGTCGTCAATCTCGATCAGAAGACGGTCGAAGTCGGCGGCAACCGCGTGCATCTGACCGGCAAGGAATACCAGATGCTGGAACTGCTTTCGCTTCGCAAGGGCACGACCCTGACGAAGGAAATGTTCCTCAATCATCTTTACGGCGGCATGGACGAGCCGGAACTGAAGATCATCGACGTCTTCATCTGCAAGCTGCGCAAGAAGCTCGCCAATGCCAGCGATGGCCGCAATTATATCGAGACCGTCTGGGGCCGCGGTTATGTGCTGCGCGAGCCGAGCGACGCCGACGAGCGGATCACCGCCTGAGGCAGACGATTTCAGGATGAATGTGAAAAGCCCCGCTAGATGCGGGGCTTTTTCTTTTAGCGCATTTTCAGGCTGAAATGGCGCGTTTGAGATCGGCGTCGAGCCCGACCGGTTTCAGCAGCAGCGAGGGATGCTCCAGCAGAGGCTGGAAGAGATGCTCGCCGCCGGGGAGGAATTCGGTCGCGCCAAGCACCAGCACGCCGTCCGGCTCCAGCGTCTGCGCCATCCGGGCTATGACGGATTTGCGGGTTTGCGGGCTGAAATACATCAGCACGTTGCGGCAGAAGACGATGTCGAAGGTGCCGAGCCGGTCGAAGCTATGCAGCAGGTTGAGCTGCTGGAAGCGGACTCGCGAACGAATGTGCTCGACGACGCGCCATTGGTCCTTGTCGCGGTGGAAATAGCGCAACAGCAGAGAGATCGGCAGGCCGCGCTGGACCTCAAACTGATTGTAGAGCCCGGCGCGGGCCGTCTCGAGGGCCGAGCCCGAGAGGTCGGTGGCGACGATCTCGATCTGCCAGCCGGCAAGCCGGCGCGCTTCTTCGTCGAGGATCATGGCGAGCGAATAGGGCTCCTGCCCGGTCGCGCAGGCGGCAGACCAGATGCGGATGCGGCGCGTGTCGCGCTTGGCCTCGACGAGACGCGGTAGCATGACCGTGCGGAACAGTTCAAAGGGCTGGCGATCGCGAAAGAAGAACGTCTCGCTCGTCATCATGGCGTCGGCGACAAGCCCGACGAGCTGCGGGTCCTGCTTGCCCAGCATCTGCTTGACGAGATCCGCGGTGCTGGCGAAACCGCACTTGCGCAGGATCGGCGCGAGCCGTGATTCCACCAGATATTCCTGGCCTTCGTGAACGACGACGCCGGTGGTCTTCTGGATGAACGTTCTGAATTGCGCGAACCAGTCGGTCATCCGGCGCGCTCCGTGACGGAGCTGCGGAAGAGCGAGGCCACTTTCAGGCCCATGACGTCGATCGACAGGATGGCCGAGGCATAGCCTTTTTCGGCGACGGCGCCGGGCATACCCCAGGCGACGCTGGTCTCCTGATCCTGAACGATGACATTGCCGCCGGCTTCGACGATGGCGCGCGAACCGTCCAATCCATCCTGGCCCGTACCCGTCAGCACGATGGCGAGCAGCGACGATCCGAAACTCGCGGCCGCCGAGCGGAACAGCACGTCGACGGCGGGCTTGCAGAAATTCTCGCTGTCGCCGTCATCAAGATGCATGACGGCGCGGCTGGCGCGGCCGTGCAGGCGCAGGTGCCGCCCTGACGGCGCGATATAGATATGCCCCGCAATCGGCGCGAAGCCATGGATCGCCGTGCTTGTGCGCCGGCCGCTCACCCGTTCGAGATAGGTCGCGACCATGGTGGAGAAATCCGCCGGCATGTGCAGGACGATGAAGATCGGAACCGGAATGGTGCAGGGCTGAAGCGATTGCAGCAGGGTGGTGAGGGCTTCCGGGCCACCCGTCGATGCGCCGATGACGATCGCTTTGGGAATGGAGCGGGAATAGGCGCGCAATGTCGGGATGGCGCTGGCCAGTTCGGTCCTGCTCGTCCGTTCGGATATCAGCGCAGAGGCACGTTTGATCATCGTTCAGCCTTTTTCGGAGGAATGCGTAGTGTCAGGTCAGGTTGTTTAAACCAGACCGATTTCCTCGAATTTCGACCGAATGATGCGGCGATCGAACGGCTTCATGATGTATTCGTCGGCGCCTGCGTGCATGGCGCGGGCGATATTGGAAATGTCGTTTTCGGCGGTGCAGAAAATGACTTTCGGCGCGGCGCCGCCGGGCATGTTGCGCAGCGCTTTCAGGAAGGTCAGGCCGTCCATCACCGGCATGTTCCAGTCGAGCAGAATGGCGTCCGGCATCTGGGCGATGCAGATGTCGAGCGCCTTCTGGCCGTCGTCGGCCTCGACGGTCTTGAACTCAAGTGTTTCAAGAATCCGCTTGGCGACCTTTCGAATGACATTCGAGTCATCGACGATGAGTACCTGTTTCATTTTAGGCTCCGGGATCTTTCCGGGTTGCGTCGATCATCAGGCAGCGCTGGCAATCGACGTTTCCATGACAAGGCGTTCGATATCGAGCACGGGCACGATCCGTCCGGCATCGTTGTAGAGAAGGGCGGTGACGCGGGCGCGCGCGTCGGCAACATGCGAGGGCACCGGAATCCGCTGCGTCTCGTTGAACTGGACGACATCGTGGACAGCGTCGACGATGAGCGCGAAATCCTCGCCGGCGTATTCGATGCAGACAGCGAACGGGTTCTTCTCGTTCTGGCTGCCGGGCAGATCCATACGCAAATCCAGACGCTTGCGCAGGCTGATGGCGTTGACCGCCTTGCCGCGCAGATTGATCAATCCGACGATATGCGGCGGCGCCCGCGGCACCGGGGTCACCGCGCCGATGCGGAACACCGTGCGCACGCAGTCGATCGGCAGGCCGAAGGTTTCGCCGGCAACCGTGATCGTAAAGACGAGATTGGAAAGCGCCGCTGCCTGCTCCCTGGAAGCATCGTGCATGCTCGAACGGCGAAACAGTTCCGGACGGTTCATGCGGCTTTTCCTACGGACGTATTGCGTTCGATTGCGGAATTGCCGAAGGCATTGGCTTCGAGCGCGTCGCGCAATTTTGCGATGAGCTGGGTGCGATCGAACTTGCCGACGACGTCGTGCATGCCGGCCGCGCGAGCGGCGGCGATGACGGCGGGGCCGGCATAGGCATCGATGGCGACGATCGTCCTGGCGCCAAACCGTTTGTTCTCGCGCAGCGCGGCTGCGAGCATGTAACCGTTCATGTCCGGCATATCGATATCGGTGATGGCGGCGTCGAATTCGATGCCGAGGTTGACGAGCCGCAGCGCTTCGCCGCCCGATTCAACGGCGGTCACGTCGTAGCCGGCGGCGGAGATGACGGGAACCAGCAGATCGCGGAAGAACTGCTTGTCGTCGACGAGAAGAATGTTGAACTTGCGCGCGTGGCCGCGCTCGAACGCGTCGGGCCGCGCCTGTTTCATATAATAGGCGAGATCGATGATCTCGGTCACCTGGCCGTTGAACACCATCGAGCCGATCACGGTCTCGTTCGAGCCGGCGATCTCGATGTTGATGCGCTCGTCGATAATATCGACGATTTCCGAAACGATGAGGCCCATGGGCTCGCCGCCGACGCCGATGATGAGAACCGGCCATTTTGGCTGGCTGGCATAGTCCGTGTCCCAGCAACTGGCGAGCGGCATAATCGAGCTGCCGCGATTGAGCACGCGCATGCCGCCGGCCAGTTCGATTTCCTTCGTATCGATGTTTTCGATGCGTGAAATCTGCGACAGGGGCAAGGCCTTCAACGCGCCGGGGCCGGCGCGGAACAGAATGAGCCGCGTCGGTTCCTTGGTGAACTCGACCAGATCAGGCTGCGCGGTGCTACGGAAATTGCTCGACGTGGCCAGGCCGAGAGATGCGGCCAGTTCGGCGACGTCGAGGATAAGGACGACGGTGCCGTCGCCGAGGATAGTATTGCCGGCAAAGCCCGGCACTTTTGCCAGCGAGGCGCCGAGCGGCTTGACGACAATTTCCTGCACATCCGCGACGCTGTCGACGGCGACGCCGAAGGTCGCGGCGCCGGTGCGCAGAATGACGATAAGGCGATCGTCGTCGAGGGAGAGCGCTTCGTCAGACAGGCTGAGATGGCGCTTGAGATCGAGGATCGGCAAAATCTGGTCACGCAGATGAATGACCGGTGCGCCCTGCGCCAGGCTCAGTCTGGAAACCCCATTGCTCCGGCTTGTCACAGCCTCGATGACGGTGTGCTGCGGCAGGGCAAACCGCTGGCCCGCGACTGTAACGAGCAGCGCCGGTGCGATCGCCAGGGTCAGCGGCAGTTTCAGTTTGAACGCGGCGCCAAGGCCGGGGGTGCTGGCGATGGTGATCGAGCCGCCGATGGATTCGACGGTCTGCCGCACGATGTCCATGCCGATACCGCGGCCGGACACTTGCGTTATCTGCCTGGCTGTCGAGAAGCCGGGGGCGAAAACGAAACGATAGATTTCCTCGGCCGGCATGATGGCGAGTTCCGCCGGCGTGACCAGGCCCAGCTTTAGAGCCTTGCGCTGAATACGCTCGAGATCGAGGCCGCGTCCATCGTCGGCGATTTCGATGGTGATGTGACTGGCTTCATGGGTGGCGGAAACGCGAATGCGGCCGGTAGCAGGCTTGCCCGCGGCCTGGCGGTCCCTGGCGTTTTCGATGCCATGATCGGCGCAGTTGCGGACGATATGAACGAGAGGGGTGCGCAGCACCTCGACCAGTTGCCGGTCGAATTCGGTGTCGGAACCTTCGACGATCAGTTCGATCTGCTTGTCTAGCTCGATCGATAAATCACGGACCAGGCGCGGCAGGCTGGTGAACAGCTTTTCGATCGGCTGCATGCGGACCTGCATGACGCCGTCCTGCAGATCGGTCGTCACGGCCGACAGGCGTTGCAGAGGAATGGCGAAATTCTCGTCGTCATTGCTTCGAGCGATTTCGACGAGCTGGTTGCGGGTCAGCACAAGCTCGGAGACGAGCCGCATGATGCGTTCGATCGTATTGACCGCGACGCGGATGGTCGCCGCCTCGCGATTCTGCACCTGTGGCGCCGCTGGTTGTGCACTGGACGCCGGCTGTGCTGACGCCGCAGGGAGAGGCATGGAGTCGATGACCGCGTCAGCCATCGCGGCCGGCGCCGAAGCTTCCCTGGCCGAGATCGCCAGGCCTTCAAGCGCTTCGATAAGCGCCGTGTCGTCGCCCTCAGGCTCGGTGCCGGTTTTTTGGAGGCCGTTGAGAATGGTTTGGACGCGATCGACCGTCGACAGGATCAGGGATACCGCGTCGGGCGCGGCGACGCCTTCGTCGCGAATGCGCGAAATCAGGGTTTCGGCGGCATGGGTGAGATAGGCCAGACGGCTCAGATCCAGGAAGCCGCAGGTTCCCTTGATCGTGTGGATGAGCCGGTAGATGCTGCTGATGCTCTCGAGGTTGGACGGCTCGCGTTCGAACGCGACGAGCTGCGAGGCGGCGGCCTCGATCTGCTCGTTCGCGTCGACGATAAATTCGCTTAGGATTTCATCCATTCCGGAACCTGAGGCAAAGATGCCAAAAGCATCGCGCCCACAGTGCACGGAATGGGTTAAAGGGTAGTTCTGATTTTGGTAAAAGCCGCCGCCTGGGCTGGCATGATCCCGAAAAGTGGTAGCCGGTTTTCGGTAATGATCATGCCCAAAATTTAGACTTCAGGCAGCGGCAGCGATGGCGGCCGGACGGGCGCCGAGGCGCACCTTCTCGGGTGTGACCGAAACTTCAAGCTCCATGTCGCAGGCGCGAGCCACGAGGCCGGTGTAATAGGCCTGAATGCCATGGGCGTCGATATTGCCGGCTTCCGGCTCGCCGGCGAGCAGGGCCGGGATGCCGTTGGCGAGGCGCATGTTGGGGCCCGAGGCTTCGAGCGAAATCGCCAGCGTCTCGTTCTCGCCGGCGATCGTGACGCGCAGCAGGCCGCCGCGCGGGATGGAGGCGGAGGCGATCAGGCAGAGGTTGAGGATCAGCTTGACCTTGTTCTTGGGCATGAGCTGGCGGGTGCCGATCCATTCGAAGGTCATACGATCATCGGAGAGCAGGTTGCGGGCCACCTGTTCGGCATCGCCTGTGTCGATCGAGGCGCCGGCGGAGCCGGCTGCGCCGAAAGCGAGACGGCAGAATTGAAGCTTGGCCGAAGCTGTATGAGCGCTTTTCTTGATCAGCTCATTGGCGAATCTGCGCATCTCGGCGTCTTTTTCTTCTTCAAGCACTTCGAGGCCGTTAATGATGGCGCCTACGGGGCTAATCACATCATGGCACACCTTCGAGCAAAGAAGGGCAGCCAGATCAAGGGCATCGAGTGAGAAGGTGGGCATGTCCAGAGTTCCATTGCGAGCGTTGCTGAGAATTCCGGCAACGGCCGGACGCGTACTGGCAAACTGGCGGCAATCTGGTGAAGATTCCGCTAACGCGCAGAGCAATTTTCGAGCGAAGCGGCTGCCGGTTCGCGTGAAGAAAATGCTCTCTTTAAAAGTCGCTATGGACGAATCATTTCGATTCGTCACTGCCCCAATTGATAACCACGCTGCCGTCGGATGGCCAGTGCTAAGGCTCGAATCAATCCTGATACGAGGAGTCGCGCCGGTCGAGCATGCGCTTCAGCGCCGGCCATTCGATAGATCCTTGCGGACGCACATTGCCTCTGGCGTCGCGCGTCGGTGAGACGGCGAGCTGCGTGTTCGAGCGGGCGATGATCTCCTGCGGCGGTATGGTGAGTTCGGAATTGCAGGCCATGGCGAGCAATTGCGTGCGGCAGGCACGCTCCAGCCGGAAGATGTTGTTGAATGCCTGGCCGACTGTCTTGCCGACCGCAAGCAAGCCGTGATTGCGCAGGATCATGACTTCGCAATCGCCGAGATTGTCGATAAGCCGCTGCTGCTCATCGAGATCGACCACGACGCCTTCGAAATCATGATAGGCGATCTTGCCCCAGCGCATCGCCGTCTGTGTCAGCGGCAGCAGGCCGCATTTCAGCGCCGAGACCGCCATGCCGGCTTCGGTGTGCGTATGCAGCACGCAGCCAACATCATGCCGCGCGCCATGAATGGCGCTATGGATCACATAGCCCGGCAGATTGATCGCATAGTCGGGATTGGAATTGGCGATGATATTGCCGGCAAGATCGACCTTGATCAGCGAGGAGGCGGTGATCTCCTCATACATCATGCCGAATGGATTGATGAGGAAATGCTCATCATTGCCGGGCACGCGCGCGGAAATGTGGTTGAGGTGCAGATCGCACATTCCGTAGTGATCGACGAGCCTATAGCAGGCGGCGAGATCGACGCGCGCCTGCCATTCCGCCGCCGAGATGCCGGAGGCCGAGATGTCGGTGGCTTTGGTCGTATCAATGCGAGGCGCAGTGTTCATGAGCCCGATCTTTCCTGCAGCTATTGCTGGGGTATTTTGGCATCGGCGATGACTTTGCGCCAGCGCACAAGATCGGTATCGTAGATGGCCTGCATCGCTTCGGGTGGTCCGGGACGGGTGTTGATGCCGAGATCGGCAAACATCTTGCTGACGTCGGGCGCGGCCAGCGCTTCGTTGATGGCGCGGTTGAGGCGCACGATGATGTCTTTCGGCGTTTTCTTCTGCACGACGACGCCGTTCCACGAAATCAGCGAATAGGCGGGGATGCCGCTTTCGGCGACCGTCGGCACGTCGGCAAGGAAGCTCACGCGCTTGTCGGAGGAAACGGCGAGCGCGCGCAGCGTCTTTGATTGGATTTGTCCGATGACGCCGGGCAGGGTTTCGAAGCCGACCTGAATCTGGTTCGACATCAGGTTGGACGTCACGTCGCCGGTGGTGCGGAAGGGAACAGTCGGAACGCTGAGGCCCGCCATTGAAGAGAACATCAGGGCTGCAAGATTTTGCGCGCTGCCGACGCTGATGGTGCCGATGTTGAATGTTGCGGGGTCAGCCTTGGCGCGGGCGATCACATCGCTGACTGATTTGAGCGGGCTGTCGCTGCCGGTGACGATGACGAAGTCGAAGACGCTGATGGTGGCGACGCTGGCGAAATCGTTTGACCAGGCATAGGGCACGGATTTGAACAGCGACGGTGCGATGGCGTTCTGGCCGCTGACCAGCAGCAAGGTGTGTCCATCGGCCTCGCCGCGCGCGACGGAAGAGGCAGCCGTCATGCCGCCGGCGCTCGGCATGTTTTCGATCACCACCGGCTTGCCGAGCGAGAGCGCCATTTTCTGTGCGACGGCGCGCGCTGCGACATCGCCGAGGCCGCCGGGGCCGAAACCGACGACGAATTTGATCGGTCGGGAGGGGAAGTCGTCGGCCTTGGCGGACGCGCCGGTTATAAGCGTGAACAGACAAAAGAAAACGCTGGCCCGCATGGCTTTATTCACATTGCCCTCCTGGCATAGACACAAAAATTTCAAGGTAAAATATCGGTACGGTTTCGCACTGAATTTATTTGATGAAATACTGGAACATGTCGTCCAGCTCAGCCTTGGTCAGGGGCTTGGTCAGGAATTTCAACGTCAGCGCGTCCTGCATCGCCTGGTCGAGACCCGACAGCCGCTTCAAATCGAGGCTGGAACGCGAGTAGAACTGGTCGCGTGTGGTCTGTACTTCGTTGATCGGCAGGTCGTAGAATTTGGCGAAGACCTTGATCGCATCGTCGCCCTTATACATCCAGTCGAGGGTCTCGCCATAGGCGGCAAGGAAGCGCTTGAGGACGTCCGGCCGTTTGGTGATGAACTGCAGATTGGCCGCATGCAGGCGCGCCGTCATGTTGCGGTATTCGGGAATGTCGTTATAGCGCCCCACCAGCCGAATCTTCTTCTGTTCCATGAGATCGATGCCGAACGGCACCGCGCCCCAACCGATATCGATCTGTCCGGACATGACCTGCGCATAGGTCGCCTGCGATATGCCGGTGGGAACGGCCTTGATGTCGACGCCGGCCTGTTTGACGAGGGTCAAGGTTGCGAGATTTGACGATGATCCGAGCGCCGAGAAGGCGATGGTCTTGCCGGCGGCGTCCTTCAGGGACTTGATCGGCGAATTGGCCGGCACATACCAGTAAATGTCCTGAGCGCCGGTGATGGAGGAGGCGACCGGCCGGATCGGCGCATTCTTGGCGAAGGCGGCCATGATCGCGGTGGTACCTGTCGCAACGGCGATATCGACGCTGTTGGAGATCAGCGCCTGCATGGTTTCGCCGCCGCCCGAAGTGTAGAGCACTTCCGTCTTGATGCCGTGCTTGGCGAAAATGCCGGCCTGCTGGCCGATGTCGGCGGGAGAGGTTTCCCAACTGCCGCGCTGGGGAATGGCGACCTTGACGACATCCGGGGCGTTTTGTGCCGCTGCCGTGGTTTGCCAAAGTGCCGAAAAAGCCAGGCCGCACGTCAAGCCAATTGCAAGCACGCCAGTGGATCGTGTCGCCATCTGTCCCTCCCGCTCTGTGTGGCCGCTTTTCAAAAAAGCTAGACGCGTCTTTCCGATCCAATTGGATCGGAAAACGCTATCGCGCGGTCCGGGAGGAAGTCTGCCCAGTTTTGGGCAGTTCGTCGAGGCAATTCAGTGTTGGCGGTCAGGCTTGTTGAAGGCCGATCGGCAGCGGGCCGCGATCCTTCAGGGTCTCGAGGACGAAGCGCGAGGTGATCGACTTGGCAGCCAGGGTCGCGGCCAGGCTGTGATAGAGCAGATCGAACTCGGCATGATTGCGCACGGCGAGGCGCAGTTGATAATCGACATCGCCGGCGAGCCGGAACACTTCGACGATTTCGGGAAAGCGGTCGACCGCCTGCCGCAGCGTGTCCTGGCTGTTTTGCGAATGATCGGCCAGTTGGACGGAGACGAGCACGGTCAGCGGCAGGCCGACGCTCTCGGCATTGATCAATGCGACCCTGCCGCGGATGACGCCGTCGCGTTCGAGCCGCTGAATGCGGTTCCAGCATGGTGTCTGGCTCAGGCCGACTCTGCTGGCGATCTGGGCGATCGGCGTCGAGGCGTCATCCTGCAGGATGGTGAGAATCTTGCGGTCGATGAGGTCGAGCTGCTGCGACTTGCGCGCAGGGCGGATGAGATCGGCGGTAGCGGTTTTCTGAAGCATCGTCCAACTCTCGTCATGTCACCAGGCGCCGGCTGGCAGAAGGCGCATCCAGAGAAATCTCGTAGGCTACGATGGGATAAATAACATATAGATAGTGTTGTATATTATATCTTACTTATTCTCTCAGGTTAATCTGTTTATTGCGTAAGGCAAAGAGAAAGTTCTTTCATAACAGTGGGTGCTGTCAGAAAATTATTCTTCCCGAGGGCTGGAATCAGGCGCATGGGTAGGCGGCAAATTGGCTTTACGACGCTGGTCGGATGACAACTTCTGATCACATGTGTATGCCAACCTATATGGTCAACCTTGCCTCATTTGAGACTCGCAAATCGACAGAAACCACAGGAGGAAACCGATGGATGATGAGCCCCGTGTCAAAAAGGGCGGCGCGCAGCCGGCTGAAGTAGGCCACAATTCGGCGATGCTCGATGAGAAGCGCGCCAACCTCTACCATAGCAAGAAGGACCGCGTGTTCGTGCGCGGCATCCAGGGCGAATATAACGTCAAGCAAGAGCTTGATCGGCTCCGCTCCGTGCCGCGCGTCCGCAAGGCCAAGGAGATCGGCTTCATCGACGGGCCGCAGGCGTTCAGCCGCCATTACGTCGAGCCGAAGGACGGCATCACCCAGACCTTCCACATGCATCTGGAAGAATATGCGCCCGGCGCCTCGTCGCAGAAGCATGGCCATGTCAATGAAGCGGCCTTCTACATCCTCGACGGTGAGGGCTACGAGATCCACGACGGCGTGCGCTACGACTGGAAGGCCGGCGACATCGCCATCGTCCACAACAATTGCGTGCACCAGCATTTCAATGCCTCGAAGACCAAGCCGGCGCGGGCGCTCGTGATCAAGACCAAGCCGATGTATCTCTTTCTCAACATGCTGTTCCAGAAGACGGTGAAGGAACGTCCCGTCGAGGCGACAGTCGAGGGCGAGGGCTTTGAGCCGCGCGAGATCGAGGAAGACTTCAATCATCCCAAGGGAGGTTACTGATGGCTTGGGGTGAAAGTGCAGCCTGGCTCGAAGGCCAGAACAACGAGCGTCTCTATCAGCGCCTGCTCGACGATGCGCAGGACGCACCGTCGCGCAATGCGCGCCGCAAGAAGATCGTGCGTCCCAGCGAGATGCCGTGGGAAATGTCCCGCCAGGGCCTGCTGAAACATCTGATGAACGAGCAGATGAACACGCGCATCGAAACCGTCGACGCCTATATGCAGATCATTCCGCCGGGTTCGCGCTCGGGCAAGCATCGGCATCTTGCCGAGGAATGTGTCTACGTGCTCGAAGGCCGTGGCTACGACATGCATCAGGACTGCGATGTGGAGATCACCGATGTGTTTTCCTGGACGCCGCAGAAAGAGGTGAAGAAGCTGGAATGGGAGGCGGGCGACTACATCTACATTCCGCCGAACACGATCCATCAGCATTTCAACGCTGACCCATCGCAGCCGGTGCGCATCATTTCCTCGACGGCACGCATTTTCCGCCAGATGGGGCTGAACACGCTCGATCAGATGGAAGACGCACCGGAGTTCGATCCGAAGGTTGTGCTGACCGAAGAGATCGTGCGCCAGTTCCTGCGCGGCGAGCGCAAGGGCAAGGGGCTTTAAGGGCACACGCTCTTATGGCCGCCACCTCGCCGTCATGCCCGGCCTTGTGCCGGGCATCCACGCGATGAGGCTGCATCACAGTTGCAGGAAAAGCCGATTGCGTTGGCCTTTTCCTTCAGCACCAAGCACACCTCGGCGTGGATACCCGCGACAAGCGCGGGCATGACGCGGCGGAGGACGCAAGGTTCCGGAGTCGTCGCCATGCCGTACAAACGCATCGATCATGTTGCCCTCGATGTCGCCGATCTGGCGAAGTCGGTCGCGTTCTACGAACATCATTTCGGCTTCCGGAAATACAACGACTATGTGACGCCGGCAGGGCTTGAGATCGCCTATCTCAAACTCGGCGACACGGTGCTCGAACTTGTCGGCGAGAACCGCGCGCCGATGCAGGGCTTTCATTTCTGCCTGATCAGCGATGAGTTCGACAATGCGGTCGCGGCACTGAGAGCGGCAAACATCGGTGTCGTCACCGAGCCGCACAAGACAGGCGCGCGCGAGCCCGGAGAAGAGAACTGGCGGCGCGTCGTGTTTCGCGGCCCCGACGGCGAGCACATCGAAATCCGCGGGTAGACTTCTCAGCTGCGGTCGCGCGCGATCCACTTCGCCGCCGCTTCGCCCGCCACAAAGCCGGTCGAGAAACACGCCTGCAGCAGATAGCCGCCGGTCGGCGCTTCCCAGTCGAGCATTTCGCCGGCAGCGAAAACACCTGGCATGCGCTTGAGCATCAATCCATGGTCGACGTCATCGAAGGCGATGCCGCCGGCGCTCGAAATGGCTCTGGCGATCGGACGCGGACGTTCAAGTTTCAGCGGCAGATGCTTGATGCGTTCGGCGATGAGCGCCGGCTCGGTAGGCAAGGCGCCGGCCTCGCGCAGTAGCGCAATCGCCTGAGGCGTCAGGCCCGCGGCCTTGCGTAGAAAATTTGACAGGGAGGCTTTGCCGCGATCGGCTGCGAGCTTCAAGGCAAGTGCCTCCGCGCTGACGTCGGGGCGCAGGTCGACATGCAGCAGCGCCGAGCCATCCCCCGCGATGGCGTCGCGCAGCGGACCTGACAAGGCATAGACGCCGCCACCTTCAAGGCCATAGGCGGCGATCATCGCCTCGCCGCGCACCGTGCGTTGTCCAAACGACAGAGCGACATTCTTCAGCGGCGCACCGGCGAAGCGCTGCAATTGCGGCGACCAGTCGATTTCGAAGCCGCAATTGGAGGGACGCAGCGGCGCGATGTTGATGCCCGATGCCACAAGCGCCTGCGTCCAGCCGCCGTCAGAGCCGAGACGCGGCCAGGACGCTCCGCCGAGCGCCAGTATGGTGGCATCAGTCGCGATGGCGATCTGCTCGCCGTCGCCTTTGGAGAACAGTGCGTGCCCTTGCGCATCGAAGCCGTCGAATCGATGGCGGTATTGCACATTCGCGCCGAGACTCTCGAGTTTGCGCAGCCACGCGCGGAGCAAGGGTGAAGCCTTGAAGCTTTGCGGGAAGACGCGGCCGCTGGAGCCGACGAAGGTCGGGACGCCGAGATCCTCGCTCCAGGCGCGTAGCGCCTCGGGCGGAAACGCCTCGATGAACGGCCGCAAGTTTTCTGCCGCAGCGCCATAGGCTTGCATGAACCGCTCCAGCGGCTCGCTATGGGTGAGGTTTAGGCCGCCGCGGCCGGCCAGTAGGAATTTGCGCGCCAGCGAGGGCATGCGGTCATAAACCGTGACGTTTATGCCGGTGCGGACCAGGGTTTCGGCGGCCATAAGGCCCGCCGGGCCGCCGCCGATGATGATTGCAGTGCCAGAATTGGGGTGAGACATCGACGACCCTTAGTATCATTCGCCGTCGCGTGCTATCCCTGTCGCATGAACCAGCACGCAAAACGCCGTCACCAGACGGCCCTCCGTTATCTTCCTGTCGAGAAGCCCGAGCCGACCGAAGCGGCGCCGCACCGGCTGCTTGCCACGCCCGAGGCGGGCGTGCGCCAGCATGTCGTTGATGAGGATGCGGCCGGGCAGCGGCTCGACCGTTATCTCGCCGGCCTCGCCGATGCGGCGGACGAGGCTTTGTCGCGCACGCGCATCCAGTCACTGATCGAGGAGGGGCTTGTTACGGTCGATGGCCGTATTGTCACAGACACGAAGGCCAAAGTCCGCACTGCGCAGACGATCGCCGTCAATAT
>JAQGJO010000536.1 GCA_028290595.1 Hyphomicrobiales bacterium
TGCTCAACACCGTGCAGATCCGCGCGCCTGAGCGGGTGTTGCGCCAATACCCGCATGAACTTTCGGGCGGCATGTGCCAGCGGGTGGTGATAGCCATCGCCTTTTCCTGCCAGCCCGCACTGATCATCGCCGACGAGCCGACCACCGCCCTCGACGTGACGGTGCAGTTCGAAATCCTGCGGCTGATCAAAATCCTGCAGCGCGATTTCGGCACGGCTGTGCTGTTCATTACCCATGATCTCGGCGTCGTCGCCAACCTATGCGACAGGGTTTCGGTCATTTTCGGCGGCCGCATTCTCGAAGAGGGCCCGACGGCTGAAATCTTCGCCGCGCCGAAACATCCCTACACATCCGCCTTGATGGCCGCCTCGCCGCGGCACGATCAGCCGGAGAAAGGACTGCATCCGGTGCCTGCGGACATCGTTGGGCGGCTGTGGCGCGAGATTGAGGACTATGACCGTGCCCGATCTTCTTAACGCGACCGGCCTTCACCTCGCCCTGCCCGATCGCACCCGGACATCGCTCCTGGGCCAGCCGCCACTGATCGAAATTCTCAAAGGGATCGACGTGAACCTGGCGCCGGGCGAAGCGCTCGGCATTGTCGGCGAATCCGGCTCGGGCAAAAGCACGCTCGGCCGCACCTTGCTGCGCATCTACACACCACAGCGCGGCAACATCATCTTTGACGGCGTCGAGATCGCCACTGCGCCGGAAACGGCCATCGCCGGACTGCGGCTGCGCATGCAGATGATCTTTCAGGATTCGCAATCCTCGCTCAATCCCCGGCAACGCATTTTGGATATTCTTGCCGCGCCATTCATAGAGCACGGCATCGCCTCCGGCCGCGGCGCGCGAGACCGTGCGATCGCCCTGCTTGAGCGAGTCGGGCTGGAGCCGCAACATGCACAACGCTATCCGCATCAGCTCTCCGGCGGCCAACGCCAGCGTGTCGGAATAGCGCGTGCCCTCGCCATGAGACCGAAGCTGATTGTTGCCGACGAAATCGTGTCCGGACTGGACGTATCGGTCCAGGCGCAGATCATCGCGCTGCTGCGCACGCTGCGCACTGAGGAAAACATCGGGCTGATCTTCATCAGCCACGATCTCTCGGTGGTGCGCTCGATCTGCGATCGCGTCGCCGTCATGCGAAGTGGAGAGATCGTCGAAACCGGCACTTGCGCTGCGGTCTTTGCCGCCCCTCAGCATGCCTACACCCGTGCCCTTTTGCGGGCCATTCCGCTTCCGGTGGTCAACCCGCAATGGCTGCAGATCGATGGCAAGGATCCTCTGCCGCAGACCTAAAACTATTCGACCATCACCTCATCGCGCTTCTGGCGCAACGCCGGCAGGACCATGGCAACAAGAACCAGGACCGTTGCAACCAGGCAAGCCAGGGAAATCGGCCGCGTCACGAAGACAGATGCATCGCCAAACGAGATCATCATCGTGCGGCGCAGGTTCTCTTCCAGCATCGGGCCCAGAACAAACCCGAGCACCATCGGCGCCGGCTCGCAATCAAGCTTGAGAAGGATGTAACCGACACCGGAGAGCGCCGCGACGGTATAGACATCGAAGACTTCGCTGTTCACCGAATAGGCGCCGATGCAGCAGAACACGAAGATGGCTGGAAACATCATCCTGTAGGGGATCGACAGCAAGCGGATCCACAGACCCACAAGCGGCAGATTCAGGACCAGCAGCATGAGATTGCCGACCCACATGCTGGCGATGAGCCCCCAGAACAGATCGGGCCGTTCGTTCATCACGCCAGGTCCCGGCGTGATCCCCTGGATCATCAGGGCGCCGATCATCATGGCCATTGTCGGGTTCGACGGCACGCCGAGTGTCAGCATCGGAATGAAGGATGTCTGCGCGCCCGCATTGTTCGCGCTTTCGGGTGCTGCCACACCTCGAATATCACCGGAGCCGAAGGAACGCGGCGGTTTGGCGATCTTCTTTTCAAGCATATAGGCGGCGAAGGATGCCAGCAGGGCGCCGCCCCCGGGAAGAATACCGAGGATGGAGCCCAGCACTGTGCTCCGCGCTATGGTGGGCATGCACAGTCTGAATTCGGCCATGGAAGGCAGGACCCTGCCAATGCGTGCCGCGAACACGTCCTGATCCTGATTCTGTTCGAGGTTCAGAAGAACGTCGGTGATCCCGAAAAAGGCCATGGCGAGCGCGACAAAGCCGATGCCGTCGGTCAGTTCGGCGCGGCCAAAGCCAAAGCGAATCGTCCCCGAATTCACATCCGTGCCGACGACGCCAAGCAGGATGCCGAAGCAAACCATCGCGATGGCTTTGATCAGGGAGCCGCGTGCCAGAACCACCGAGGCAACAAGCCCAAGGATCATCAGCGAAAAATAATCGGCCGGTCCGAAGTTCAGGGCGATTTCTGCGAGCGGCGGCGCAAAATAGGCGATGACAAGCGTGGCAAAACAGCCGGCGATGAAAGAGCCGATAGCAGCAATGCCGAGGGCTGGGCCGGCCTGGCCGTTGCGCGCCATCTGATAACCATCGATGGTCGTCACCACGGAAGAGGACTCGCCGGGTATGTTGACGAGGATGGCGGTCGTGGAGCCGCCATATTGTGCCCCGTAATAGATGCCGGCTAGCATGATGAGCGCCGGCGCCGGCCCCAGTCCGAAGGTGAAGGGCAACAGCATGGCGACGGTCGTGACCGGCCCGACGCCCGGAAGCACGCCGACCATGGTGCCGAGCAGGCAACCGGCGAAACAATAGGCCAGGTTCTGCCAGGTGAGAGCGACACCAAGACCGAAGGCGAGATGCGAGAGCGTATCCAAACTAGATCACCATTCCGGCCACAACGGTACTTCCATGCCGACAATCCAGACGAACACCACCACCGACAGCAAGGCGAG
>JAQGJO010000550.1 GCA_028290595.1 Hyphomicrobiales bacterium
AGCAGGGCGGCGGCAAAAATCGATTTGGTAAGCATGGGTCTCTCCCGGTTACAGAGGCGGGACCATCCGCACTCGCTCCGGATACCCCCGGCGGCGCCGACCGGATGCGGAACGGACGAGAAATGATTTTCTTTTTTGTTGTGCATCCAAAGCCTATCGTGACGCGTACCCAGAGGTGGCGGGCCACTGAGTTTCAAGTGGCGGATCCGGGAGAGTTTCATGACGGTGAATGTTGCCGTCGATATCGATCAGTTGATCGGCGCCTGCGCTGAGGGCGATCGCACGGCCTTGCGCATGATCTACGACAGCGAGGCCGCACGCATGATCGGGACCGCCCAGAGGCTCTTGAGGCGGCGGGCGCTGGCGGAGGAGGCGGTCCAGGACGCGTTTGTCGCGATCTGGAAAAACGCTGCCACATTCGACCCCGACAGGGGCGGTGGGCGAACCTGGATCTATGCCATTGTGCGCTATCGCGCGCTCAACATTCTGCGCGGTGAGCGCCGGACCGAACTTTCCGGCGAGCCGATTGGTGAAGAACAGGCGAGCGAGGACGACGATCCCGAGACGATTGTCAGCCGGCTGTCCGACACGGCGGCATTGCGCCGTTGCCTGCAAGGATTGGCGGAAGACAGGCGATCGGCGATCGTGCTGGCTTACGTGCATGGTCTTACGCATGCTGATCTGGCGGTAAAGCTCGGCATGCCGCTTGGGACAGTGAAGTCGTGGCTGCGGCGCAGTCTCATCTCGCTCAAGGAGTGCATGGGGTGAGCGACATCGATCAGGCTGGAAATGAGGATCTGGATCTGCTCGCGGCAGAATATGTCATGGGTGGTGTCTCGACCGAAGAGCACAAGCGCATCGAGGCGTTGATCCGCAGCGAACCCGCTTTGGCCGGGCTCGTGGCATCATGGCGTCGGCGGCTTGGACCGCTCGACCAGACGGCGGCGGAGGGCCGTGTCTCCGAGGATTTGTGGTCGCGGATCGACAAGAGCATTGGACAGGACGTGGTCGAGGCCGCACCGGTTCGAAATGGATCGGTCGAACCTGCGTCGCCGTGGTCGGCCTTGTGGGGATCGCTTGCGTTCTGGCGCGTCACCGGTCTTTCGGCATTGGCGGCTTCGCTCGTGCTGGCGATCGGCACGGGTTATTTCGCCATCGAGGCCAGCCGGCAGCCGGTTCTTGTCGCCGTCCTGATGACCGATCAGAACGAAGCGGCAGCGGTGGTCAACGCTTTTGCCGATGGGCGCGCCGAATTACGGGCGCTCAAGTCCTTTGACATTCCGGCCGGCCGCGCCATCGAAATCTGGACGCTCTGGGATCGCTCCGTCGGGCCGAAGTCCATCGGGCTGATCCAGAGCGTATCCGGAAAAGTCAGTCTCAGGCTCGATGGATTGCCGAAGCCGGCGCCGGGGCAGCTTTTCGAGATGACCCTGGAACCCGCCACCGGATCGCCGATAGGCAGGCCCACGGGCCCGGTGCTGAACAAGGGCAATGCCGCGGTGGCACTGTGAGCTTATCTCTGGAAAGACGGTCTATTTTATTGATGAGCGCATCCCACACCCCTCATCCTGAGAGCGTGACTCAAAACTAATGCCCGTTTCTCAGGGCTTTCTAACTTGCTGTTTTGACTCAATCTCGGTGTGTCATTCCCGCCAAGCGAAGCGCAGAGCGGGAATCCAGTGGCAACCTTGCGGTCCTTGACTCCTGGATTCCAGGTTCCGCCTTTCGGCGGCCCTGGAATGACAGCCCTTACTTTTCGGTCAGGCTCTGAGGAGCCTACGTAGCAGGCGTCTCGAAGGACGAGGGGATGAGCGAGTCTGACGCCCCCGTCCTTCGAGACGCGCTCTTCGAGCGCTCCTCAGGATGAGGGCTTCTTTGCAAATTATACAAGCTAATCAGTTCTTATCGTCGTCGCGCACGCCGAGCCAGACGAACGGCAGGCCGATGGCGACGATGAGAATGCCGACCAGCGCGCCCCAGCCGGTGTAGGCCAGGCTGGAATAGAGCAGATAGGCGCAGATACAGACGTAGATGGCGGGTATCAGCGGATAGAGCGGCACCTTGAACGGACGCTCACGCAAGGGCTCGCGCACACGGAAGACGAACAGCGAGATCGCCGTCAGCAGCAGGAAGAACCAGAACACCGGGGCGGTATAGTCGACCATAGTGCTGAAGCCATCGCGCGTGATGGTGCCGAGGCCGACAAGCGCGAGAGAGATGGCGCCTTGCAACAGAAAGGCGTTGACCGGATTGTCGCCGCGTTCGTTCCAGACGCCGAGGCGGCGGATCAGCGGCAGATCGCGGCCAAGCGCATAATAGACGCGGGCGCCGGTGAAGATCGTGCCGTTCAATGTGCTCAATGAGGACAGGCAGACCGTAATCGAAAGCAATGCCACGCCGGCGCTGCCGCCGACGCGATTCATGAGATCGGCGCCGGGTGCGTTGCTGCCGGCAAGGCCGCCGAGACCGAAGGCTTTCAGGAAGGCGAGGTTGATCGCCACATAGAGAATGGTGACGACGGCGGTGCCGATGAGAATCGCCCGCGTCATGTCGCGGCGGACGTCTTTCATCTCGCCGGAGAGATAAGCAATCTCGTTCCAGCCGCCATAGCTGAGCAGCACAAGCACCATGGCAAGGCCTAGCGCGCCACCGGCGCCGGGCGCCGCCGGCTTCGTCTCGCCGCCGCCGGCAGCGAAGCCAGCGACGATGACGGTGATGATCGCCAGCACGGTCAGGATCTCAAGCAACTTCTGCGTGCCGGTTCCGGGCGTGGTGCCGATGATATTGATCGCCGTGAACAGGATGACCGACAGCGCTGCGTAGATCGCCGGCCCTTGCGGGCCGAGCGGCAGCAATTGCTGTGCGTAATCGCCGAAAACGAAACCAACGAGCGCGATGGCGCCGGTTTGAATCACCGTGCCGCGCGCCCAGGCAAATAGAACGGCAAGCCGCTTGCCGTAGGCGCGCGACAGAAACTGATATTCGCCGCCTGCATCGGGAAATGTGGCGGCGAGTTCGGCGTAGCACAAGGCGCCGATCAGGGTCGCGAGGCCGCCGGCGACCCAGACGCCGATGAAGAGGTATTCGTTGCCGGTGGTCGCCGCGACGATGGGCGGCGTGCGAAAAATTCCAACCCCGATGACGATGCCGACGAAGAAAGCGATGGCGTCCGCGATGGTGAGGACTTTGCGCGGCGCAGATTGTGCTTCAAGCGACATGAGGTGGGGCTCGGTGATTTGACGTGGGGGAGGTGGGACTTATTTGGCTTGGGAACGCGATCTCATTTGACTTGGGAAATCTGTCTCACTTGCCACGCGACGCGACCCAGTCCTTGGCGATGTCCGGCATGGTCAATGGATCGAATTTCATCGCATCGCCGGTGACCTTGCCGATGAAGGCGCGCCTGCGGGCATTTTCGGCTTCGACGACAAAGGTGATGTCTTCGCCTGCAAGCCGGCCATGGGTGAGTTTCCCGGCGACGCCGTTGATTGCGACCGTGCCTTCGAACTTCTGATATTTTTGCACGAGGTCCAATGCGTAAGTGTCGCTGCCTTCGCTCAGCGTCCATTTGCCTGCGACCTGGGCGGGAACGATCCAGAAATAAATATCGCGGACGCGAACCTGGTCCTGCAGATCGGGTTCCCAGTCGCCCATGGTGAATGCATGGGAGACGATGCGCGATCCGGGCTTCATCTCGCGCAGAATGCGCGGCCGCAATTGCAGGTTGATGTCCGGCAACAGATACATGGTCAGGACGGAGGCCTGGGCGATCGGCGTTTCGAACAGGTTTTTGACTTCGAACGTCACATTGGCGCTGACGCCGTTGGTTCTGGCGTTTTCCGTCGCCTCCTTGATGCGCTCGGGATTGATGTCGACGCCGAAACCGCGGGCGCCGAATTTCTTTGCCGCCGTCACCAGCATGCGGCCGTCGCCGCAGCCGAGATCCATGACGAAGTCAGCGGCCGTCACCTGCGCCATTTCGAGCATGCGGTCGACGACGTCCTGGGGCGTGGGAACATAAGGCACGTCGAGACGCGGCGCCTGCATCTGGGCCGCGGCGCGATCGGTAACGAAGGGCAAAATTGCCGATCCAACGCCGAGGGCCGACAAAAGCGTGCGGCGGCTCAGGCGGAGAGGGACGAAGCTTTGCTTTGCAAGAGGCTGCATGGACAAGTATTTCAGAGACCCAGCCCCGAGTCATCTGCGTGCAACCGCCGATCCGCGGATATTTACCCGGAAATACTTCGCCTTGAGTTACAGATTCGGCAATGTCCGGAAAACGTTAAGAAATATGCAACCGTCCACAGGTTATTCCTGTCGTGATGCCACAGGTCAAGGCTACAGCTTTCGGTCGCCGGGGTTCGAACCGGCTACCGCCGCTCTCGGTCAGAGCGGCGGCCGGAGACTCATTACCGCAAGTCCAGAACGCGGCGCGGCCGATTGACGAGAGTTTCGTCGCCATTGCCCGGGAAATGATGCAGGACGGCCGGCGCGAGCAGGAGATCATCGATCGCGGTGACGGCGTCGTGCCATGGTCCTTCTGGTCGGCAAGTCTGGCGGGCCTGGCCGGTGCTTTCCTGCAGGCCGGGGTGTACATCGTCGCGGCCAAGGGGCCGGTCGAATTCATGCCGGGGGTAAAGATTAATGGCTACGGCGATTCCTCGTGGCTGCTGATGCTGACGCTTTACGGCCTTTGGAAAGGCGCCAGCATTGCGGCGACGGCGCTGATGTTCACCCATTTCGCGCTGCGTTTTGTGCAAATGACCAGTCCGGCGGCCTATGCGGTCGGGGGCGCCATCGGCGGCTGCATCTATGCCATTGCCATGCAGATGCTTGGCGGCGGCCCGCAACAGGTGGTGGCGACGGCTGTGACCGGGCTCGCTGCCGGCTATCTTTTCCGGATTTTTTCCGGGGTCCGGGCTACCTAAAACTGGCAGCATCCTCGCGCAAACCGGCCCAAATGCCTTTTCTCGGGGCGTGACTCACCCCATATTACCGGGATGGCGAAATCTCCGAAAAATGCCGCGCGTCCGACGCGCGCCAAGGCGTCCAAACCGGACGTCAAGCCGCTGGACGAGCATCTGGCCAGCCTGCTCAACCCCGCCCTCAACGAGCCGCGCGGCGGCTTCGAGGAGCGCCCGCAGGCGGATTTCGATACGTCCGGGGCGACCGGGCTCGACTCCGATCTGGCCAAGAAATTTCTGCCCGCCCAAAGCGCCCCGCGGTCGAAGCGGGGCGGTCCCGAACTCATCGGCGCCCCGGCCACCGTTGAATCGCTGAAGGACCTGCTCGAGCAGGGCGATCCGAATTTCCGCGAGGCAAAGCCTTGGACGCCGCATCGCCCGGCGCGGCCGGAAAAATCCGAAGGCGGTATCAGCTTCAAGCTCGTCTCGGAATATGAGCCGAAGGGCGACCAGCCACAGGCGATCAAGGAACTGGTCGAAGGCGTCAACGTGCATGAGCGCGATCAGGTTCTGCTCGGCGTCACCGGCTCGGGCAAGACGTTCACGATGGCGCAGGTGATTTCGCGCACCAACCGGCCGGCGCTGGTGCTGGCGCCGAACAAGACCCTGGCGGCGCAGCTATACTGCGGGTTTAAAATTTTCTTCCCGTACAATTCTGTCGAGTTTTTCGTTTCCTATTACGATTACTACCAGCCGGAAGCCTATGTTCCGCGCACCGACACCTACATCGAAAAGGAATCGTCGATCAACGAGCAGATCGACCGCATGCGCCATTCGGCGACGCGGTCGCTGCTCGAACGCGACGATGTCATCATCGTTGCTTCCGTCTCGTGCATCTACGGTATCGGCTCGGTGGAGACTTATACCGCGATGACCTTCTCGCTAAAGCTCGGCGAAAAGATCGATCAGCGCCAGCTCATCGCCGATCTGGTGGCGCTGCAATACAAGCGCTCGGGCGGCGATTTCTCGCGCGGCATTTTCCGTGTCCGCGGCGATACGATCGAAGTCTTCCCGGCTCACTATGAAGACCGCGCCTGGCGCATAGGCTTTTTCGGCGACGAGATCGAAACCATTGTCGAATTCGATCCGCTCACCGGGCGAAAGACCCATGACCTCGAATTCGTCAAGATCTACGCCAATTCCCACTATGTCACGCCGCGCCCGACCCTGATCCAGTCGATGGCCGCCATCAAGGCGGAGCTGAAGCAGCGCCTCGAAGAACTCTATAAAGGCGGCCGCCTGCTCGAAGCGCAACGCCTCGAGCAGCGCACCGTGTTCGATCTGGAAATGCTGGAAGCCACCGGGTCGTGCGCCGGCATCGAGAACTATTCGCGCTATCTCACCGGCCGCAAGCCGGGTGAGCCGCCGCCGACCCTGTTCGAATATCTGCCCGATAACGCGCTGGTCTTCACCGACGAGAGTCACGTCACCGTGCCGCAGATCGGCGGCATGTATCGCGGCGACTTTCGCCGCAAGGCGACCTTGGCCGAATATGGCTTCCGCCTGCCGTCCTGTCTCGACAACCGGCCGCTGCGTTTCGAGGAATGGGAAGCGATGCGGCCGCAGACCGTGCATGTGTCGGCGACGCCCGGCAATTGGGAGATGGAGCGCACCGGCGGCGTCTTCGTCGAACAGGTCATCCGCCCGACCGGCCTGATCGATCCGCCTGTGGAGGTCCGCCCGGCGCGCTCCCAGGTCGATGATCTCCTTGGCGAAGTGCGCGAGGTGGCGCGCCAGGGTTATCGTTCGCTTGTCACCGTGCTGACCAAGCGTATGGCCGAAGATCTGACCGAATATCTGCACGAGAACGGCGTGCGCGTCAGATATATGCATTCCGACATCGACACGATCGAGCGCATCGAAATCATCCGCGATCTGCGGCTCGGTGCTTTCGACGCGCTGATCGGCATCAACCTGCTGCGCGAAGGTCTCGACATTCCCGAATGCGCGCTCGTCGCCATTCTCGATGCGGACAAGGAAGGCTTTCTGCGCAGCGAAACATCGCTGGTGCAGACCATCGGCCGCGCCGCGCGCAATGTCGACGGCAAGGTCATCCTCTATGCCGATCACATCACCGGCTCGATGGAACGGGCCATGGCCGAGACGACGCGCCGCCGCGATCGTCAGATCGCCTACAACACCGAAAACGGCATCACGCCGGAATCGATCAAGCGCGGCATTCAGGACATTCTGGGTTCCGTCTACGAGCAGGATCACGTCACCGTCGATGCGGGCGCATCGAAGACCTCGCTCGTCGGGCACAATCTCAAGGCGACGATCACCGATCTGGAACGCGAGATGCGCGAGGCCGCGGCCAATCTCGACTTCGAGCGCGCGGCGCGCATGCGCGACGAGATCAAGCGCTTGCAGGCGACCGAACTTGCCATCGCGTCGGATCCGCTGGCGCGCCAGCAGGCGGTGGAGGATACCGCCGGCGCCTATCAGGGCGAGCGCAAATACGGCAAGGCCGCCAACGTGCTGGCGAGCCGGCCACACAAGCCGAGCGACGAAGATATGGGTCCGCACAATTTCGGCGGCGGCGAAGCGCGCCCGAAAAGCACTGGCGGCAGGGCCGGCTCACGCGGCGGCA
>JAQGJO010000559.1 GCA_028290595.1 Hyphomicrobiales bacterium
ACGAAGTCACCAGGCTCATCATCGATACGCACGACAGCGAGGCCTTTCGTCCGATCGCGCATATGAACGTCGGCGACTTGCGCAATTGGCTGCTCGGTTACGAGGCAAATGCCGAGGCTTTGCGCGCGCTGAGCCCGGGCCTGACGCCGGAAATGGTGGCCGCCACCTGCAAGCTCATGCGCAATCAGGATCTGATCGCGGTGGCGCAAAAGTGCCAGGTTGTGACCGGGTTCCGCTCCACCCTCGGGCTGGCTGGCCGGCTGTCGAGCCGGCTGCAGCCCAATCATCCTACCGATGATCTGCACGGCATCGCCGTGTCCATGCTGGACGGTCTGCTCTGTGGCGCGGGCGATGCGGTGATCGGCGTCAATCCGGCGACAGACAGCCTGGCGAATTGCATCGATATGCTGCGCATGCTCGATGCCGTGCGCGAGAAATATGACATTCCCACCCAGACCTGCGTTCTGGCCCATGTCACCACCGCGATTGCCGCCATGGAGCGCGGCGCGCCGACTGACCTTGTATTCCAGTCCGTGGCCGGCACGGAGGCGGCCAACGCGTCGTTCGGCGTCAATCTCAAGATTCTGCGGGAAGCTTTTGACGCCAGCCAGTCGCTGCGCCGCGGGACGGTCGGCAATAATACTATGTATTTTGAGACCGGGCAGGGGGCGGCGTTGTCGGCCAATGCCCATCACGGCATGGACCAGCAAACCGCCGAGGCCCGCGCCTATGCGGTAGCACGCGCGTTCAAGCCGCTGATCGTGAACTCCGTCGTCGGCTTCATCGGGCCGGAATATCTTTATGACGGCAAGCAGATCATCCGCGCCGGGCTGGAAGATCATTATTGCGGCAAGCTGCTCGGCGTGCCGATGGGATGCGATGTCTGCTACACCAACCATGCCGATGCCGACCAGGACGACATGGATACGTTGATGACCTTGCTGACCGTCGCCGGCGTGACGTTCATCATCACGGTTCCGGGATCCGACGATGTCATGCTGAACTACCAGAGCGCGTCCTTCCACGATCTTCTGTATCTGCGCTCGGCGCTGAACGTGCGCGCCGCGCCTGAATTCGAAGCCTGGCTTGAGCGGATGAAGATGAAGGACGCCGACGGCCGGGTCCGACAAGTGACGTCGGAAACGCCGTTGCTGGCCGGCATCGTTACCGGGGAGATGACGTCCCGTGGCGGTTGAACGCAACCTCTGGGCGTCCTTGCGCGCGACGACCATTGCCCGCGTCGGCTTAGGGCGAACCGGCGATGCGCCCCGGCTCGAGGATCTCTTGGCACTCCAGCTCGCGCATGCCCGCGCCCGCGATGCCGTGGGCGCGACGCTGGACGTGGCGCGCCTGAGCGCAGAGCTGCAACCTTTACCGGTGCGGCTGGTCTCCAGCCTCGCGCGCGACCGCATCCAGTATCTGCGCCGGCCGGATCTCGGGCGCCAGCTCGACAGCGCCAGTTCCGCTAACCTTCCGCCGGGACCTTTCGATGCGGCTTTCGTCGTCGCCGATGGACTTTCCGCCAAAGCCGTCAACGACAATGCGGGCGCCTTTATCACGGCCTGCATGGCCAGGCTCGCCTCGTGGCGTTTCGCGCCGATCGTGCTGGCGCAGCAGGCGCGTGTCGCGATCGGCGACGAGATCGGCAGCCAGCTTGCGGCAAGTCTGGTGGTCGTCCTCATCGGTGAGCGCCCGGGCCTGAGCGTGCCCCACAGCATGGGCGTCTACATCACCTACAATCCGCAGCCGGGCCGCACCGATGCGGAGCGGAACTGCATTTCAAATATCCATGCAGACGGCCTGACGCCGGACCAGGCTGCGCTCAAGGCGGCATGGCTGATGGACGAAGCACTGACGCGTAAATTGACCGGTGTCGATCTCAAAGACGCTGCGCCGGATTCTGCGAGCTTGGGGATCGGCAGGGCCGATCCCGGCGCCGGTTAGATCATGCCTTGCGCTTATCCAGGGCGGGATAATGTCGGAAGACGCCATCCTCGTTGAAATCCTTGCGGCGAGGGGACTTCAGGTAGGCTTTGATGTGCGGCCGATTGCCGACCGCTTTGCAAAGCCGCGGCACATGTTTCACCTCCGCCAGCGCCGATTTCATCGCGTTCGGAAACGCATATTTCAGTCCTTCGACGAGATGGTAGAGCGACAGATCGGCGTAACTGAGTTTGTCGCCGGCCAGAAAGTCCGGGCCATCGGGATTGCGGCTGAGCACCGTCTCGAACCAGGCCAGATATTTTGGGATGCGCAGCTTACGAAAGCCCTTGGCGTATTTGCGAGCCTCGGGAATCTGATCTTCGTAATATTTATCGGTGCGAACCGGATGATGCACGTCATGCGCTTCCTTGACCATGTCGGCGATGGTCAACTGAATCTGATGAACCCACAGCGCCAGAGCCGGATCGTCGGGAACAAGTTTAAGCCGCGGTCCCAGATAAAGCAGGATGGCAGAGGTTTGTCCGACGAGCACTTCGCCATCCTGCAGAAACGGCGGTGCGAATGAGGGGTGCAGAACTTTCGGGTCGCGGCCGAACTGGCTGACCATTTGGTCGCCGCCTTCCTCCAGCGACAGATCTTCATAGGGGGCGCCGGCTTCTTCGAGCGCCAGGCGGACGAATTCTCCGCGGCCGGGAATGCCGGACCAGTAAAAAAGTTTGTAGGACATGTCTCAACAACTCCGTCGGCGGCTGCAGGTTTCAACCACGCCTTTCAAACCAGGTCTCTCAAACTAAACCTTGCGACGCAGACGAGACTAGATTTGCCCGCGCGCTCATTGCGAGCGTCTTTTGTGTGTCTTGCCGTGTCCCTCCCGAGCCCAGCCAAGTTTCTCTATTGACTTGGCCAAGGGTTGCGTGTTCTGATATTTCACATGAGTATCTTGATCTCCACCCATTTCGTTGACGTTCACACCATGACAAACCAAGCCTCTGATGACGCTCGCTTTCCTGTTGCATCCCTGGTCATTGCGGGCTGGACGGGGCGCGACAAGGCGGCGGTCGAAAAACACATCAAGGAGCTGGAAGAACTCGGGATCGCGCGGCCTGCCAGCACGCCCATCTATTACCGCGCGTCTGCCGCCCGCGTGACGACGGCAAACAGCATCGAGGCCACCGGCGCCGCCTCCAGCGGCGAAGTTGAATTCGTGGTGGCGCAGTGGCAGGGCAAGCTCTGGGTCGGCGTCGGCTCGGATCATACCGACCGGGAAGTCGAAAAGTACAACATCACCGTGTCCAAGCAGATGTGCGACAAGCCGATTGCGTCCTCCTTCTGGACGTTCGACGAGGTCGCCGGCCATTGGGACAGCCTCATCATGCGCTCGTTCATTTACGAAGACGGTAAGCGCGTCCTGTATCAGGAAGGCACCGTCGCCAGCATGCTGGATCCGCAGACGCTCATCGATGGACTCGATGAAAAGAAATTGCCGGAAGGCACGATGATGTTCTGCGGCACGTTTGCCGCGAAGGGCGGCATCCGGCCGGCTTCGCGATTCGAGTTCGAAATTGAGGACCCGGTGCTGAAGCGCAAGATCGAGCACGGCTACGACATCAAGACATTGCCGGTTGTGGGATGACGACATCGCCCGCCCGCAAGAAGCTGGCTGTCGCTGCGCCCGGGATGCCGCAAGCCTCTGCGCTGCCGCCGCCGGAAGAAGGTTCGATGTCGCTTAAGGATGCGGCCTACCGGGCGATCAAGCACAAGATCATCACCTGCGCTTTCAAGCCGGGTGAGTTCATCAACGAAATGCATGTTTCCGCCTTGCTGGGCATCGGCCGCACACCGGTGCATCAGGCCATCGATCGGCTCATGCTCGAAGGCATGGTGTCGATACGGCCGCGCAAGGGCATTTTCGTAAACGCCGTCAGCTTCGAAGAGATCATGGAGATCGTCGAAGTGCGGCTGCTCAACGAGACCTATTGCGCCCGCCGCGCCGCCGAACTGGCGGACAGCTCGAACATCGCGCATCTGACCGACGTTCTGGCGCGGGCCGAACAGTGGCTGCCGGCGCGCAACATCGAGCAGTTGATGCTGCTCGATAGCGAATTCCACACTGCCCTTTCGCGCGCCGCCCGCAATGATGTTTTGAGCGATGTCATCGTCAAACTGAACGATCGGTCTCTCAGGTTCTGGTTTCTGTCTCTTGTGCAGCCCGGCCAGAATGAAACAGTCCAGCATCAGCACCAGAACATCCTGGACGCGATCAAAAATCGCAATCCGGATGAGGCGGAGGCGGCGATGAGAACCCATATCGAGGATTTCCGGCGCAACCTCATGCAGCAGTCAACGCCTGCGCGCTAACCTGCGGGCAAGTGCCCGTTTCTTTTGAGTGTGAGTGAAACAGAATGAAACTTGCTGTTCCAGATCTCATTTCGAATTCCTACTTCCCCGCTGTCGCAGCGGTCGAACTCGGCTTCTTCAAGAAGGAAGGGCTCGACGTCTCGCTCGAACTGATTTTCCCGGTCGACAAGTCTTATGCGGCCTTGCGCGATGGCGAGGTCGATTTCGTCGGCGGCTCCGCTCACTCGGCTCTTGCCGCATTTCCCAATTGGAAAGGCGTCAAGCTGCTGTGCGCCCAGGGGCAGGGGATGTACTGGTTCCTCGTCATGCGTCCCGACCTTGTGAAGGAGAAGGGCGACGTTTCCGTTATCAAGGGATGCACGATCGGCGCGGCGCCCTGGGTAGAAATGGGCTTGCGGCGCCTTGTTACCGCCGCCGGTCTCGACACCGAGCGCGACAACATCAAGATCATACCGGTTCCCGGCGCCGTGGGCGCCGGCATCAATTTCGGTGTGACAGCGGCAAAGGCCCTGGAAGACGGCAAGATCGATGGCTTCTGGGCCAACGGCATGGGCACCGAAGTGGCGGTGCGCAAGGGCATCGGCAAAGTCGTGCTCGACATCCGCCGTGGCGACGGCCCTGCGGAATGCTTCAATTATACGATGGCCTCGATCGCCACGACCGACAAGATGGTGCGGGACGAGCCGGAGAAGGCGTCGGCCGCCATTCGCGCCGTGACGGCGGCACAGAAGGCGTTGACCGCCGATCCGACGCTTGCGACCGGTATCGGCAAGAAACTGTTTCCGGAAACGGAAGCCACGCTGATCGCCGAGCTTATTCGTCGCGACCTGCCGTTCTACAGCCCGATCATCTCGGAAGAGTTCGTGCGGGACATGAATCAGTTCGCCCGCGACATGAAGATACTGGATGGCGACGTCGCATACGAAGACGTCGTGGCAACCGACCTTCGCGCACTTTGGAAGTAGGAGAGTCAGATGGCAATGAACAAGTTGCACGACGAATTTCATACCCTCGACATGAAGTCAGGCTGGGAAGTCCCGGCGGGCTATCCGAGCGGCATCCAGCAGAAGATCATTGCCGGCGGCCTGGACGAGAAGAACAAGCGCGGCAGCCGGACGCGGCTTTTGCATTTCGATGCCGGTTGCTACACGACCGAGCCGTTCGTCCACAATTATTGGGAAGAAGTTTTCCTGGTTTCCGGCGATCTGGTGGTCGGCAACGACAAAGAAGGCAAGGGCGGCGAATCCTTTCAGCCCTTTACCTACGCCTGCCGTCCGCCGGGCGCCGTGCACGGACCGTTCCGTTCGGATACCGGCTGCATCCTGCTCGAAATCCACTACTACGATCCGGTCTGAGATGACGGCACCGTTGACGTCCGGCCCGACGCTCGAAGAGCTGGCGGCTGAATTGGAGAGCGGCAGGGTGACTAGTCGCGCCCTCGTCGAAAAGTGCCTGTCGCGTATCGACGATCCCGCCGGGGAAGGCAGCAAAGCCTTTATGGCTGTCGCGGCGCCAAAGGCGCTGGCGCTTGCCGATGCGTTTGACGCTCTACGCGCCAACGGCGCTGCGCCGTCGCGCTTTGCCGGCATACCGATCTCGGTCAAGGATCTGTTCGATCTGGCGGGCGAGGTCACGCGTGCCGGCTCGATGGTGCTGGCCAATGCGCCGGCTGCGAACGCGGATGCAGAAGCGGTGCGCCTGCTGAAGCGCGCAGGCTTCATCGTCATCGGTCGCACGAACATGTCCGAATTCGCCTTTTCAGGGCTTGGCATAAACCCGCACTACGGCACGCCGCGCGGCGTCTGGGATCGCAAGACCGGCCGCGTCCCCGGCGGCTCGTCATCCGGCGCTGCCGTATCGGTGGTCGACGGCATGGCTCA
>JAQGJO010000569.1 GCA_028290595.1 Hyphomicrobiales bacterium
CTGCATAAGCCAGGTAGCATTCCAGTTCCGGCATGTCGGCCTGGGGCAGGATGCGGACGAGCTGGGTGTCGGCGACTGCCAGATAATCAGGCAGGACAGCTATGCCGACGCCGTTTTCCACCGCGCGCCGCAGGGCACTGATGTTGTTGACCGTCAGAATCGACGGCCGGGGGTTTTTCGGCTCACGGCCGGCGAAGTGCAAAGAGTTGATATTGTTAAGGTAATTCTGGGCCAGGACGCCGTAGGTGAGGATCCTATGATTGTCGAGATCTTCCAGCGACTTGGGTTCGCCGAACCGCTTCAGATATGCGACCGAAGCATAGGCATGGAAATGCATGGTGAAAATGCGCCGCCGGATGATGTCGGCCTGCACAGGCTCGCGCACCCGGATGGCGACATCGGCCTCGCGCATGGAAAGGTCGAGTTCGTCGTCGGAGAGCAGAATGGTCAGCTTGATGTCGGGGTAGAGTTCGAGGAACTCGCCGACCCGCGGGGTCAGCCAATTGGTGCCGATGCCGACGGTGGTGGTGACGCGCAGGTCGCCGTGGGGGCGTTCGCGGCTGTCGGAGAGGCGGGTCCGGGTCGCCTCGAGCTTGACCACGACATCGCGCACCGTGCGGAACAGGACGTCGCCCTGTTCGGTGAGAATCAGGCCGCGGGCATGACGGTGGAACAGGGGCACCTGAAGATCGGTTTCGAGCGCGCTGATCTGGCGGCTGACCGCCGATTGGCTGAGACCCAGGGCTTCACCCGCATGGGTGAAGGAGCCGGCCTCGGCGGCGGCGTGAAAAATCCGCAGTTTATCCCAATCCACAGTTTATCCTTTCGGCTTATTCGGCTGCCGCTTTGGCGGTTTCCTGGATTGCCAGCCAGCGCTCGGCTTCGAGCGCCGCCATGCAACCCATGCCCGCCGCCGTCACCGCCTGGCGGTAGATGTCATCGGTGACATCGCCCGCGGCAAAGACGCCGGGAATATTGGTGGCGGTCGAATCAGGCGCGGTGCGGATGTAGCCGTTCGGCTTCAGTTCGACCTGGCCTTTGAACAGTTCGGACGCCGGCTCGTGGCCGATGGCGACGAAGAGGCCGTCGATCGCGCGCTCGTGCACGTCGCCGGTCTTCACATTGCGCAATTTCACATGGGTGACGCCGGGCGGGTTGCTCTGGCCGAGCACTTCCTCGAGACCATGGTCCCACAGGACTTCGATCTTGGGGTTGCGGAACAGCCGCTCCTGCAGGATGCGCTCCGCCTTGAAGCTGTTGCGCCGGTGCACGACAGTCACTTTCGACGCGAGATTGGCGAGGTAAAGTGCCTCTTCGACCGCCGAATTGCCGCCGCCGACGACGATGACTTCCTTGTTGCGATAGAAGAAGCCGTCGCAGGTTGCGCAGGCCGAAACGCCATAGCCCTTGAACTTTTCTTCCGTCGGCAGACCGAGCCATTTGGCTTTGGCGCCGGTGGCGATGACAAGCGTGTCGCAGGTGTAATTAGCGCCGCTGTCGCCCTTGAGCTGGAACGGATGGCGCGACAGATCGACCGATGTCACGTGGTCGGAGATCATGCGGGTGCCGACATGTTCGGCCTGAGCCTTCAACTGCTCCATCAGCCACGGACCCTGAATCGGATCGGCGAAGCCGGGGTAGTTTTCCACATCGGTGGTGATCATCAATTGGCCGCCGGGCTCGAAGCCGGCGATCATGACGGGTTCCAGCATGGCACGCGCCGCATAGATGGCGGCCGTATATCCGGCCGGGCCGGAACCGACGATGATCATCTTTGCGTGCATGGGAGACGCTTTGTCGCTCATGAATTCCTCGGGAAAGCCATTCGGGCAGGCGCGATCCGGCCTGATTCTGAGCGGGCCGGGCAGTGGTATCAGGGGAGTTATGTAAAGGATGCAAGGCTCGCGGGGAAGATGTGGGGTTGCCCCAATCCACACGCAAGCCACAAAGATGTGAGGGAAGCCGGTAAATGCTGGATTTCACAGTGGAATTCCGGACAATTCCGGCGGGAAAACCAGCAGCGCGCTGGATCATAGGCCAGCGCGCCGCGGATCAGAGCTCTAAAAGCCGGCTGGGCGGGATGCGGTTTGCCAGTTCAGCAGCCGCTCGCAAAGGCGACGACAATGCCGAATCGGTTGACCACGGGGCAGGAGGCCGCGTGCCTGACCCAGCGGCGGTGTGCGTAACGGTGTCTGTGCACGTGGGCATGCCGGCGAACATGGCTGCGGGTATGGGCGTATCTGCGCGAGTGGAAATAGGCGCGGCGGTAAGCGTGCGGGCCTCTGACAAATGCCACGCCCCTATAGGTGCGGGGGAAATACGCCAGATGTAAAACGCGGCGCGGCTCGGCGAGGGGCTGCCCGAGGCGCTGGCGAGGATGGTAAATCCGTACGGGATGCGCGTAACGGCCGTGCACGACGACGAGTCGTTCGGCTGCCGCTGACGGAGCGGCTTCGACGCCGGCCAGGCCAAGCGCCAGAAACAGCCCGAGCGCGAGCTTCAAAATGGAATTCACGACGGACTTCATGCCCCAACCTCCGAACTAAAAATCTCCGGCGCGCGGCGCCGGAGATCAACTTCTAAAATCAGGTCTCGTTCCGGTCTAGAACGTAGTCGGAACAAGTCCGCAGGCTTAGCGGCAAACCTGGAAAGGATGCGTGCCGCGCGGGTTGCCCCAGGCGTCGAACACCGGACGGCGTTCCCAGTAGCAGCCGCCGTAAACCGGCGCGCCATAGCCATAGGCCGGAGCAGGGTAGTAGTTCGGCTGCGAGGCGGCAGCCGCGGCAGCGCCGAGGATACCAAGGCCGACGACGCCAGCGACGGCTGCGCCCGGACCAAAGCCGCGACGATAGCCACCACCGTAATAGCCACGGCGCCCGCCATATCCTCTGCGATACTGGACCTGATCGATCATGCTGACGGCGTTGGTGTCAGATGCCGATGCGCCGAGCCCGGCGGCAAGCGGCAGAGCCGATGCCGGAGATACTGCGAATGCCGCGACAGCCAAAGACGCGCCGACGGCCAAGCCATAAATCTTTTTCATAAGACAGACTCCTCTGGACCCCTACCTTCCGCTTGTTCAAGCTTCGCATATAGGCTGCGGAAAGTCGACATGCGACGCTAAGGATGTGTCGCCTACACGGCGGATTTCAAGTGCGATTCTAGAACTCGATTAATTTGGCAGCCCAATTTGCATTAAATTTGACAGTGCAATTGAGGTTTTGCCGGGGCGGGGTAGGGACTTTTATTCCATCCGACCGTCCCACCGTCGCATTCCATCGCCGCCGGCCAAATGAGGGTTGCCGATACCGTACGCCGAGGGCGGCTTGCCGCGGGCTACTCGCATGGTATACGGGCCGGGAGCGTGGACGGCGGCGGCCGATCCGATGGTGGGAAAATTCGGGCCATCGCACTGTTTTTGAGGACGAGGGTATGACGACGCGTGGCGCGATAGGCGGACCTCGCCTGCTGCTGCGCCGGCTTCGCGAAGTCATGGCGGAGCCGGTGACGCCACAGGCGCGTCTCGACAAGATCGTCGTTCATATCGCTTCGAACATGGTCGCCGAAGTGTGCTCGGTCTATGTGCTGCGCGACGATGGCCGGCTCGAACTTTTCGCCACCGAAGGTTTGAAGCGAGAGGCCGTTCACCAGACGACCCTGCGCGTCGGCGAAGGTCTCGTCGGCCTGATCGCCGAGCGCGCCGAGCCGTTGTCGCTGACGGAGGCGCAAACCCATCCGGCCTTTTCCTACAAGCCGGAGACGGGGGAAGAAGTTTATCACTCCTTTGTCGGCGTTCCGATCCTGCGCGGCGGCAATACACTCGGCGTCCTCGTGGTGCAGAACAGCGCCCGGCGTTCCTATTCAGAGGAAGAGATCGAGGTTCTCGAAACCATCTCGATGCTGCTGGCCGAGATGATCGCGTCGGGCGAGTTGCAGGCCATCGTGCGGCCGGGCGCCGACATCGCGCTGCGCCGTCCGATGGCGCTCAAGGGCACGGCGATTTCCGATGGCGTCGGACTTGGTCATGTGGTCTTGCATGAGTCGCGCGTCGTGGTCACGCAGATCATCGCCGAGGACGCGCAGCGCGAAGAGGAACGGCTCGACGCCGCCATTGGCGGCATGCGCGCCAATCTGGATGAGCTGATCGACAATCACGGGTCCACCGGCGAACATCGCGAAGTGCTCGAAACCTTCCGCATGTTCGCCAACGATCGCGGCTGGCTGCGCCGTCTGCGCGAAGCGGTGCGCGGCGGCATTACCGCTGAGGCCGCGGTGGAGCGCGTGCAGAACGAGGCGCGCGCCCGCCTGCAGCGCCAGAGCGATCCCTATCTGCGCGACCGCCTGCACGATCTCGACGATCTCGCCAACCGGTTGCTGCATCAACTTACCGGCCAGGCGCTTGTGGCCTCGCCCGAGAGCCTGCCCGACAACGCCATCCTGGTGGCGCGCAGCATGGGCCCTGCCGCCTTGCTCGATTACGACCGCAGCCGTCTGCGCGGCCTCGTGCTCGAAGACGGCGGCTCATCGAGCCATGTGGCGATCGTGGCGCGCGCGCTCGGCATTCCCACCGTCGGCGATGTCAGCAACGTCACCAGCCTGGTCGAACAGGGCGACGCCATCATTGTCGATGGCAGCGCCGGCGAAGTGCAATTGCGCCCGCAGAGCGATGTCGAGCAGGCCTATAGCGAGAAGGCGCGGTTGCGCGCGCGGCGGCAGGAACAATATCACGCGCTGCGCGAAGAGCCGGCGGTGACCAGGGATGGCGTGTCCATCGGCCTGCACATGAACGCCGGACTGCTCGTCGACCTGCCGCTGATGGCGGAAGCCGGCGCGAAAAGCATCGGCCTGTTCCGCACCGAATTGCAGTTCATGCTGGCGCCGCAGTTTCCCCGCCAGGAGAAGCAATACCAGCTCTATCATGCGGTGATGGAAGCGGTGCGGGACGGCTATGTGACGTTCCGGACGCTCGATATCGGCGGCGACAAGATCCTGCCCTACATGCAGACGTTCGAGGAAGAGAATCCGGCGCTCGGCTGGCGCGCGATCCGCATCGGCCTCGATCGTCCCGGCCTGCTGCGTCTGCAATTGCGCGCCATGCTGCGCGCCGGCGCCGGCCGCGAATTGCGCATCATGTTTCCGATGATCGCCTCGGTGGAGGAATTCGATGCGTCTCGGACGCTGGTCGAACGCGAGATCGAACATCTGCGCCGCCACGGCTATACGCTGCCGTCCGATCTCAAGCTCGGCGCGATGGTGGAAGTGCCGGCGCTGCTGTGGCAGCTCGACGAATTGCTCGACCGCGCCGACTTTCTTTCCGTCGGCTCCAACGATCTGCTGCAATATTTGTTCGCCGCCGACCGCGACAACAAGCGCGTGTCGGGCCGCTACGATCCGCTCAGCCCGCCGGCGCTGCGAGCGCTGCGGCGCATCTCCAACCGGGCCAATCTAGCCGGCAAATCGCTGACCTTGTGCGGCGAGATCGGCGGCAAGGCGCTTGAGGCGATGGCGTTGATCGGCCTCGGCTACCGTTCGTTTTCGATGTCGCCCGCCAATATCGGCCCGGTGAAAGCCATGGTGCTTGGGCTCGACGCCGCGGAAATCGAAAGCTTCATCAGCGAACATCTCGACAAGCGCAATGGTGAAACAAGCCTGCGCGCCAAACTTGTCGCCTTCGCCGAGGCGAAGGGCGTGCCCTTGTAGCGAGGCTGCTGTGCCGCGCCCGGCCTGACGCCGGCCGCTATTGCCTGCTCCCTTGTTTCTGCCGCCGGAACTCATCATGCTGCCTACCGACAAACTCGACATCATCCACCGCCGTCACCAGGAAGTTTCTTCGCGTCTCGCCGGCGGCGCGACGGGCGCGGAATTCGTCGCTTTGTCGCGCGAACTGGCCGAGCTTGATCCGGTAGCGTCGGCCATTACCGACTGGCGCGCGGCGCAATCCGATCTTGCCGGCGTCGAAGCCATGCTGGTCGATCCCGCCATCGACGGCGAAATGCGCGAGATGGCCGAGGATGAGAAGCGCTCGGCCGAGGCGCGGATCGCCGACATCGAGCAAAGCCTGAAAGTCGCGTTGCTGCCTAAAGATGCCGCCGACGAACGCGGCGCCATTCTCGAAGTCCGCGCCGGCACCGGCGGCGACGAGGCGGCGTTGTTTGCCGGCGACCTGTTCCGCATGTACCAGCGCTATGCCGATCTGCACGGCTGGAAAATGGAAATGGTGTCGGCGAGCGAAGGCACGGCCGGCGGCTTCAAGGAAATCGTTGCGCAGGTCGAAGGCCGCGGTGTGTTCGCCAAGTTGAAATTCGAATCCGGCGTGCATCGCGTGCAACGGGTGCCCGACACCGAGACGCAGGGACGCATTCATACCTCCGCCGCCACTGTTGCTGTGCTGCCGGAAGCCGAAGAGGTCGACGTCGATATCAACGAAGCCGATCTCAAGGTCGACACCATGCGCGCGCAGGGCGCCGGCGGCCAGCACGTCAACAAGACGGATTCGGCGGTGCGCATCACCCATATTCCCACCGGCACGATCGTGTTCGTGCAGGAGGAGCGCTCGCAACATAAGAATCGCGCCCGCGCCATGGCGCTGTTGCGCTCGCGCATCTACGACGAGCAGCGCCAGAAGCTCGATAGCGCGCGGGCCGCCGACCGGCGCTCGCAGGTCGGCTCCGGCGACCGGTCAGAACGCATCCGCACCTATAATTTTCCGCAAGGGCGCGTCACCGACCACCGCATCAACCTGACACTCTACAAGCTCGAGAAAGTGATGACGGGCGAGGCGCTCGACGAAATCATCGATCCGCTGATCACGCAGCATCAGGCCGATCTGTTGGCTGACAGCGATGGACGGTGAGCTGACAAGAGGCAGTAGGCAGTAAGGCCGCCACCTCTGCCGTTATGGCCGGGCTTGGCCATCCACCCGGTGACGCTAGGCTGCTGTTGCAGAACATTGACAGTGTTTTCTTTCTTCGTGCCAGCGCACCATGGCGTGGATACCCGGCACAAGAGGCCGGGCATGACGCGTTGGGAGATGCCGGCCTAACGTCTTGTCCTTTGTGGCGCGCCTTTCAGTGACGGAGAAAAGATTTTCAGTTGCAAAATCCGCTTTATGAACTAGCGTCGTGACAGGGGCTTTCGGCAGGCGCCCCGATCCAGACAGCAATGTCCAAGCTCTGCTCCGCTTCTGCGCCTATGCGTCGGAGGAGAGTTTGCATGTCTGTAAGCAAGCCTGAAATAGCCACGCACATCGAGCCAGCATTCTCCCATGGCGTAACGTTTGCCGAGGCTTTTCGCGTCTGGCTGCGCATCGCCGCGCTCAGCTTTGGCGGCCCGGCGGGGCAGATCGCGGTGATGCATCGCATCATTGTCGACGAGAAGCGCTGGCTGTCCGACGCGCGCTTTCTGCACGCCCTGAACTATTGCATGCTGCTACCGGGACCGGAGGCGCAGCAGCTCGCGACCTATATCGGCTGGCTGATGCATCGCACGGCCGGTGGCCTCATGGCCGGGCTTCTGTTTATTTTGCCAGGCGTCGTCTCGATCATGGCTTTGAGCATGATCTATGCGGCTTTCGGCAAGGTCGGCATTGTCTCCGCGCTTTTCTTCGGGCTCAAGGCTGCGGTGCTGGCGATTGTCGTCGAAGCCGTGCTGCGGGTCGGCAAACGGGCGCTCAAGAACAATCTGCTGATCGCGATCGCGGCGCTGGCCTTCATCGCGATCTTCTTCTTCGGTGCGCCGTTTCCGGCGATCGTCATTGGTGCGGGCATCATCGGCTACATCGGTGCGCGGTCCGGACGGCCCGAATTCGCCGGCGGCGGCCATGGCGGCGGGAAAGTTGCGTCGGTCGACGACAGCCTGCTCGGTGACTATGTGCCGGACTATGCGAGGCCCGATACGGGGCGCGCGATCCGCGTCGCCGTCGTGTGGCTGGCGATCTGGCTCGTGCCGGTCGCCGCCATCATCGTCGCGCTTGGCGCGGACAATGTGTTTGCGATCATCGCGACCTATTTCAGCAAGCTCGCCATGCTGACCTTCGGCGGCGCTTATGCGGTGCTGGCCTGGGTCGCCCAGGCGGCGGTGCAGACCTATCACTGGGTCAGCGCCGGCGAGATGCTCGACGGTCTCGGCATGGCGGAGACGACGCCGGGCCCGCTCATCATGGTGCTGCAGTTCGTCGGGTTTCTGGCGGCCTATCGTGCGCCGGGCGCGCTGTCGCCAACGCTGGCCGGCGCGCTCGGTGGTCTGCTCGCGACCTGGGTGACGTTCGCGCCTTGCTTCCTGTGGATATTTCTGGGGGCGCCGTGGATCGAGCGGCTGCGTTCCAACACGGCCCTATCGGGCGCGCTCACTGCCGTCACCGCGGCCGTGGTCGGCGTCATCCTCAATCTGGCGATCTGGTTCGCGGTCCATTCCATGTTCCGCGAAGTTGCGCTGTTTCATGCCGGGCCGGTGATATTCGATGCGCCGGTTCTGGCGAGCATCAATTGGGCCGCGGTGATCCTGGCGCTTGCCGCAGCGCTGGCGATCTTCCGCTTTCGCGTGTCGATGCTGGCGACCCTGGCTGGCTGCGCCATGGCTGGGGCGCTGCTCTATCTCGCGGGGTTCGCGACGTGAGCATGCCGATGCACCTGCGGAAAGATGCAACGCTTGCGCACCGCATCTTGAACCGGGTAGCTGAAGGCTAATTCAGCGGCGTGCGAGCTTGACGGCGACGCCTGAGACGGCGACGCGCTTGAGGGACACAGTGGACAGGTCGCAGGCCTGAACCCCATCGACGGAATAATCCACATCGACGATGGCGTCGGCATCGTAGTCCTTGGCTTGGGCGATCAAGCGCTGCAGCGCATAGGCGCGCAACTCTTCTGCCGAAGCGTCAACGGTTCCCTGCCAGCCGCTCGCGGCGGAAATACGCCCGATCTCGCGAACCACGCGGCTGCCCTGGATCTCATGATTGGTACTGACCTGCACGTCCTATACTCCTGCAATCTACGCCTGCTTTAGTCACCGCAGGTTTCGATCCCATTAATGGCAAGTTTGCGTCCGCATTCAGTGCGAAGGCGCACGCTTTCGTGTCTTATAAAATTTCGATGATGAATGAGGGCTGAACTCAACCTGCGAAAGAAGCCCTGGCTCAGTGCCGGAAGTGACGATGACCGGTCATCACCATGGCGAGGCCGGCTTCGTCGGCAGCCTTGATGACTTCGTCGTCGCGCATCGAGCCGCCGGGCTGGATGACCGCCGTGGCGCCCGCTTCGGCTGCTGCTAAGAGCCCGTCAGCAAAGGGAAAAAAGGCGTCTGAGGCGACAACCGAACCCTTGGCGAAAGAGTCGGAAAAGCCGGCGGCCTTGGCCGCTTCGGCGGCTTTCCATGCGGCGATACGGGAGGAATCGACCCGCGACATCTGGCCGGCGCCGATGCCGACAGTGGCGCCATCTTTCACATAGACGATGGCGTTCGACTTCACGTGCTTACATATTCTGAAAGCAAATTTGAGGTCGACAAGTTCGTGTGGCGTCGGCGCGCGCTTGGTCACAACACGTAATTCCATGTCGTCGATGACCGCGTTGTCTCTACCTTGCACAAGCAGGCCGCCGGAGACCGTGCGCAGCGTCAGGCTTTTGGCGCGCGGATCGGGCAGGCCGCCGGTGACGAGCAGGCGCAGGTTCTTCTTGGCCGCGATGATGGCGATGGCCTCGTCGTCGGCTTCCGGGGCGATGATGACTTCGGTGAAAATCTTGACGATCTCGCGCGCGGCATCGGCGTCGATACGACGGTTGAGGGCGACAATGCCGCCGAAGGCCGAGACCGGGTCGCAGCGCATCGCCTTCTCATAGGCTTCGCGCAGGGAGGCGCCTTCGGCAACGCCGCAAGGGTTGGCGTGCTTGATGATGGCAACGGCGGCGGTGCGCGCCGGATCGAATTCGGCGACGCATTCGAACGCCGCATCGGTGTCGTTGACGTTGTTGTAGGACAGCGTCTTGCCCTGCAATTGCCGGGCGGTCGAAACGCCGAAGCGCTTCTCCGGCGTGCGGTAGAAGCCGGCCGACTGATGCGGGTTCTCGCCGTAGCGCATCTTCTCGGCAAGGGCGCCGCCGACGGCGCGATAGTCCGGCGTGTCCTCGCCGAGCTCGGCGGCGAACCAGTTGGAGATGGCGGCGTCATAGGCGGCGGTGCGGGCATAGGCCTTCTGAGCGAGGCGCTTGCGCATGGCGAGATCGGTCGAGCCATCGTGCTTGGCCAGTGTGTCGAGCACGAGGGCATAATCGGCGACGTCCACGACCACTGCGACGTCGTTGTGATTCTTGGCAGCGCCGCGAATCATCGCCGGACCGCCGATGTCGATGTTCTCGATGCAGTCGTCGTAGCTGGCGCCTTTGGCGATGGTCGCCTCGAACGGATACAGATTGACGATCAGGAGATCGATCGGCGTGATGCCGTGCGCCAGCATGGCGGCCTCATGTTCCGGATTCTCGCGGATCGCCAGCAGACCGCCGTGGACCTTGGGATGGAGGGTCTTGACCCTGCCGTCCATCATTTCGGGAAAGCCGGTGACGTCGGCCACATCCCTGACCGGAATGCCGGCGTCGGCGATGGCCTTGCGCGTCCCGCCGGTGGAGATCAGTTCGATGTTGCGCTGGCTCAGGGCGCGGGCGAAATCGATGAGCCCGGTCTTGTCGGAAACGGAAATGAGCGCGCGGGCGACGCGGCGGAGATCGCGGGGCATGGAGGATGGGTCTCGGGTCTCGGCTCGAAAGCTGGGAAGTTGGTAGCTGGCGCGCGATTACCACGCGAGCGACAGCGTGGGAAGCTTAACCAAGGCAAAATAGGCCGGATTTCACCTGAAAGGCGCCGTCGCCGGCAGCCTGGTTACGCCGTCCGGTCGAGAACCCAGAGGACTTCCGGCTGGGTCGCCGTATTGCCGCGGATGACGATCTGCAGCGTCGTGCGGAGGCCGTCGGCGGCGGCCAGGAAGATGCTTTCCTCGAGCGACAGGGGCAGGCCGGCGGCGTGGAAAATCCAGGCTTCGCCGGTCGGCAGGGCCAGCAGCAGGCCCTGGCCGTTTTCGACGGTCCCGGCGCGCACCAGGGGGTGCAGATGGAAGCGAATCGCATAATCGACGTTCGCCATGGCTTTGCCTTTGGGGGGCTTTAGCAGCGTGTCGACGCCTTCCAGCCGCCGGCCGTCGGCCGACAGGCTGAGGCTGCGGCGATGCAGCGCGCCGAAGGCTGGAACATAGCCGTCATGGGTGGCCTCGATGACGATCGCGCCGTCGGTCGCGCTGTTAGCCTCTTGCCGCCGTGTCTCGACCGGCGCCGGGCCGGCAACGATCAGGCCTTCGGCGACCTGTCCGGCAAGGCCGTCGCCGGCGAAGCGCGACGATGACGTATCGGCGAGAACCAGGGTCGAATGGGCCGCCGTCAACCTGGCTGCCTCGCGCAGCGCTCCGCGCGACTGCGAAGGCGCGCCGCAATTGATGAAAATGCGCTGGCTCTCGAACGACATTTCGAAGGCCAGGGTGCCGGCGTGCGCCTTGGCCGAAAATTCCGGCGGCGGTGCCGCACCGGCGTCGCAGATGACGACGGTGCGGCCGGCCTCCAGCCGTTGATAGCCGGAATAATGCGCGTTCAGGATCGGCGGGGCGCGGGCGTCGTCATAAGCCAGCACCGTCGCCAGCGTGTCGGGGGCGGTGACGGCCATGCCGTTGAACAGGGCCAGCGAGGAATCACCATGGCGCAGCATGCGCAGCATCGGCAGGATACGATCGACGCAACTGATCAGTTCCTGTGGGATCGGCAGCCCGCGCGCGGCGAAGGCCTGGCGTAGCGGCAGCAGGTCGAGCAGCACATCGATGAGGATTTGCGGATTGCGCGACACATGTCCGCCATCGGGCAATATCTGCTGCTGCAAGGTCGTGACCAGCAGTTTTTCAAACCTGCGGCGCGAGCTTTCAAGGCCGACGGCGCACAGGCCAGCTTGTGTCAGCGCCAGCACGGCGAATAGGCGCGCTTCGCCTCGCAGACCGTCGGCGATGGCGCGCTTGAGGAACAGCACATGCTTGCCGATGCTTTTCATCATGCGCCGGTAGAAGGCAGCGTCGGCGCCTTCCAGCACCAGCGGCGAATGGCTGATCCAGGCCATCAGCCGACGCGCCGCCACCATCGGCTGCCAGGCGATGATATTGGTCTTGTTGCCCTGCAGGCTGATCCATTCGTCGATCAAGGCTCTCGCATTGGCTCGGGCGAGTTCGGACTCGGCGGCGCGTAAATGGCGCAGCCAGGCAAAGCCAACCAGCGAGGCTTCCCATTCGGGCGAGCCGCTGGCGATGGCGAAAGGAGACATGCCGTGGGAATCGACGACCTTGCCGGCGAAATGAAAATGGCCGGCGTAAATGTCGTCGGCGACGGTGGGATCGCTGGTGCGGATGTCCTGCGGTGCGATCGCCAGCGAGCGCGGGCCGCGCGCACTGAAATCGGCAACAAACCGCCATGGCCATGCCAGCGTCCTGCGGGTCGAGCGAACCGCGTGCGCCAAAGCAAGCCGTGAGATCGTCACGTGTTCAGCGACGGTTACGGTCGTCACCTCGCCGGGCCTCCTCATGTTGAGCGCATTTTCGAGCGAAATGGATACCGGTTCGCGTGAAGAAAATGCGCTTGTTAAATAAACCAGACGCGTATTTCCGATCCAGGGGATCGGAAAACGCTATGGCAGAGCCGCCAGACCGCTGCGTCCGTCGTCTGCGCCTCAACCTCATTACCAGTATAACTAAATGATTGGTAAGTTTTGAGCGAATTGGGAACACCGGCATGGATGAGCCGGTGATATTCCCGTTACTTGATCCCGGTTACTCGATCCAAGTTACTCGATCCAAGTTATTTGCGTTGCAGGCGGGCGACGAAAAAACCGTCGAGGCCGGCGAGGCGCGGATCGCCATTGGCGAGATGGGCGGGCAAGGTGCGTATATCGCCCTCCTGTGTCACGCATTCACTGATGCCGCCGATCTCGTCGGCGCTGATCGGCAGGCGCTTGAGATCGGGATTGCGGCGCAGCAGGGTTGCGATCTGCTGTTCGCCTTCCTCAGGCTCCAGCGAACAGGTCGAATAGACCAGTCGTCCACCGGGCTTGAGCATGGCGCAGCCGCGATCGAGCATCTTGGTCTGCAGCGCGGCCAGCGCCGCGATGTCGCTTGTGCGCTTGATCCAGGCGATGTCGGGATGGCGGCGGATCGTGCCGGTGCCCGAGCACGGCGCGTCGAGCAGGATGGCGTCGAACGGCGCGGCATCGAAGCTGAGCGCGTCACCTATATGCAGTTCGGCGTTGAGGCCGAGCCGCGTCAGATTTTCGGCGACGCGTTTCATGCGCTCGGCAGAACGGTCGACGGCAACCACATGAGCGCCGGTCAGCGCCAGTTGTGCAGTCTTGCCGCCAGGCGCGGCGCACAGATCGCCGACGCGCTCGCCGGCATGGACGTTCAGCAACCGCGCCGGCAGGGCTGCCGCCGCATCCTGCACCCACCAGGCGCCGTCGTCATAGCCTTCCAGCGCGTCGATGGGGGTGTGTGTCGCCAGCCGCACCGATCCGGTCGGCAGCACGCTGCCGCCGAGCCGCGCGGCCCATTCGGCCGGAGCCGACTTCACCGTCAGGTCGAGCGTCGGCTCGAGACCATGCATATGAGCGATCTGCGCCGCCACTTCGCGGCCATACGTTTTGGTCCAGCGCGCCGCGAGCCATTGCGGCGTATCGACGAATGCATCGGCAATCGTGCCGGGTTCATCCTTGGCGCGTACGATATTGCGCAATACCGCATTGGCGACACCGGCGAACGGGGCGGAGCGCGGATCGCGCTTGGCCGCATGCACGGCGAGATCGACGGCCGAGTGATCGGGAATGTCCATATAAAGAATCTGCGCCGCCGCCGTGACCAGATACCATTCGAGCGCGCCGGACTTCTTCGGCAGGCCGCGTTCGAGCGATTTCGCCAACAGGGTGCGAATGGAGCCGAGATGGCGCAGGGATGCGGTCAGGATCGAGCGCACCAGCGCTTTGTCGCGCGGCTCGAGATCACTGTTTTTAAGGGCAACGAGCCGGTCTTCGATGGAGTGGGCGCTGCCTAATATATCCGCGAGCGCATTGGATGCCGACAGGCGGGCAGTAAGACCTGGCGGCGGCGGGGGCGGCGGCTCGACGGACCGCGCACCAAACCGGCCCGAATGTTTCTTTTGTAAAGCCAACCCACACCATCCTACGCTATTCGCTGCAATCGAAGCGCCCGCTCGAAAGCACGCCCGTTCCAAAGTTCCGAATCAAATCACGCACCGTAAATCCATGAATTTCAGTGTCTTACATGACGATTCACGGCGATATGACAGATATTGCCACATATTGAAGCAAAGTCAGGACCAATTTATGTCCATGGCCGCTGCCTGTGCACATCTCTGCGCGGCGGCAATTCTCAGCCGAACATTTTTTGTCTGCTGACGCCGAGAATGTCGTTGGTGAGGGCGACGCCGATGCCGAAGGCGACCAGCAGCAGCCCGATCATGAAAAGCCGCATGGCGCGCTCGTAGCGCGCGGCGATAAGCGAATCACGGCGCAGCAAATCGGCCAGGGCTTTCACCTGGAGCCCGATGCCCAACACCAGCGGCGTCAACGGCAGAATGTCGATGCGGCTCCAGCCCAATGGGTTTGAGGCCCAATGGCTGAGAAAGCTGAGTGAAAATCCAAGAATGATGCCGACGGCGGCCAGCGAGCCGTTGCGAAAGGTTGCGTCGATCTTTTCCGGCTCGGCGGGTTCGATGGTCGTGTTAGGGGCTTCCATGTTCATGATGCCTCGCGTCGCTCTCCTATACGAAGGCAGAAAGCGCACATGATGGCAATGCGTATCCTGCCTTAGTGATCGTGGCGATGATGCGGATCGGGATAGTGGACGTGGGCGTGGGTCAGCGGCTCATGTCGATGTGGATGCGAATGCGGTTCACTCACCGGGCCCGCATGAACATGGCTATGATGTTCGTCGTGGACATGCGCGTGCTCATGATCGATTTCGGCGTGCCGATGCTTGTGGCTATGGCGCTCAGTCAGGTGCAGCCACAAGCCGAAGGCCATGAGCAGGCCGGCCAGCAGCAGTTTCAGCGTCGCCGGTTCGTGCAGAAAGCCGATGGCGACAAGGGCGCCGACGAAGGGCGCCAGCGAGAAATAGGCGCCGGTGCGCGCCGCACCGAGATGGCGCAGGGCGAGAACGAACAGCACCAGGCTGACGCCGACGCCGAGAAATCCGACGATCGCGGCGGCGCTTGCGGTGCTTATCGGCGGCAGTTGCGCGCCGCGCGTGAATGCGATGGCGATGTTGACAACGCCGGCCGCGAGGCCTTTGGCGAAAGCGATCTCGACGGGATCGGACGAGGACAGCTTGCGGGTCAGATTGTTATCGATGCCCCAGGCCAGACAGGCGGCGGCGATGAAGGCCGCGCCCGTGTCGAGCGAAACTCGTTGGCCGTCCCAGGAGAGGATGATGGCGCCGAACAGGATTGCGAATGCGCCGATGAGAAGCCGGCGATCGACATTTTCTCGAAACACCAGCCAGGCGATGGCCATGGTGGCGAGACCTTCGAGGTTCAACAGCAGCGACCCGGCCGCGGCATCGGTCCGTTGCAGGCCAAGCATCAGCAGCAGCGGTCCCAAGATGCCACCGAATAAAATAATAGCTACCAGCCACGGCATGTCGGCGCGGCGCAGCGGCGCTTCCGGAGACGGCAGACCGATGGCGTTACGGGCGAAGCGGACACAGGCGAGGCCGAGACCGGCGCCGAGATAAAGCAGGCCTGCAAGCAATTGCGGATCGACCGAGCCGAGCAATTGCTTCGACAGGGGAGCGGTCGCGCCAAACAGCAGCGCCGCGGCAAGTGCCAGCGGCACGCCGGGCCAGAGCGGAGACGAAGCAAGCCGGTTCATAAGGCAATCATAACACATGGGCGGACGCTTTCCGCCCCGTGGTGAGAGCCTGTGTTGAACGCGGACAAGCGTTTGGCTCCGGCCTTGTTTATTCGCGCTTCAGCACGTGCTGCTCGATCACAGAATGGCGAATGTGCTGGCTCATGATGCGATACAAATCGCGTTGCTTTGCGGGCGTTGAAAAACTATGCCACTCTCAAAGCCAAGATCAGAGCCGCATCCGTTCGGACAAGCGCGCCCATCGCCACAGGAGGAAACTTCATGAACGGCTTGCACACTCCGTCCAACATTCTGTCTGGTTCATCCGCCGATTGCGCCTGCTGTCCGCCGCTTGTGCTGGGGCGCGGGGCGCGCATGAGCCGCCGCAGTTTTCTCGCCAGCGCGGCCAGCGTGCCATTGGCCGCGAGTGTGATGCCGGCGTTCGCGCAGCCGAAGCCTGAACCGCAAAAGAACTGGCGCATCGACGTGCATCATCATTTCCTGCCGCCGAAATATATGGAGGAGGAACACAAGCGCCTCAGCTTCTCGCACAATCTCGGCGCCGATACATTGCTATCATGGACGCCGCAGAAGACGCTCGAGAGCATGGACAAAGCCGGCATCCAGACTGCCATCGCGTCGATCTCGACGCCGGGCGTGTGGTTCGGCGATGTCGCTGCGGGACGCAGGCTGGCGCGGGTGTGGAACGATTACGCGGCCGAACAGATGGCGGCTTTTCCGGGACGCTTCGGACTGTTCGCGACCATTCCGCTACCCGACACCGAAGGCAGCCTCAAGGAAATCGCATCTGCGCTCGATACATTGAAGGCTGACGGTATCGGCCTGCTGTCGACGTACGACGGCAAATATCCCGGCGATGCGTCGTTCCAGCCGGTGTTCGAGGAATTGAACCGCCGCAAGGCCGTGGTGTTCTTCCATCCGACGTCGGCCG
>JAQGJO010000183.1 GCA_028290595.1 Hyphomicrobiales bacterium
TTTACCACGCTGCTGGAGTTCTAAGGCTAGAACGTGCCTTCGATCCCGGCCTTGCGGACGACATCGCCCCAGCGGGCGATTTCGGTGCGCACGAACGTCTGCAGGTCGGCGACCGAGCGGCTGTCCATGGGCAGCAGGCCGGCCTTGAGGAGCTGGTCGGCGGCCTCGGGCGTCGCCAGCAGGCGCGCCAGTTCGTCATGCAGCTTGTCGACGATCGGCCGCGGCGTGCCGCCGGGCGCGGCCACCATGAACCAGCCGGAGGCGTCGAAGCCCGGCACCGTATCGGCGATCGGCGGCACGTCCTTGAGCACGCTGACCCTCCGCGCCACCGAAACGCCGAGCGGGCGCACCATGCCGCCCTCGATCGGCCCCAGCGCCGGGCCGAGATCGACCATCATCAGCGGCACGTGGCCGGCGGCTACATCGTTGAGCGCCGGCAGGCTGCCCTTATAGGGCACCTGGATCATCTTCAGGCCGGTCATCGAACTCAACAGCTCGATATAGAGATGGTGCGGCACGCCGGGGCCGGAGGTGGCGTAATTGAGCTGGCCCGGCCGCGCCTTGGCATAGGCGACGAACTCGGCGACACTTTTGACCGGCAGCGCCGGATTGACCACCAGCACGAAGGGCGTCGCCGCGGCCAGCGCCAGCGGCACGAAATCGGCGACTGGATCATAGGGCAGTTTCTTGTAGAGCGTGGCGTTGACGGCAAGGTTGGTGACGGAAGCCAGCAGCAAGGTATAGCCGTCGGCCGCAGCCCGCGCCGTCGCCTGCGCCCCGACGATGCCGCCGGCGCCGGGCCGGTTCTCAACGATGAAAGACTTGCCCCAGGCCTGTTCGAGTTTCAGCGCGATCAGCCGCGCCAGAATGTCGGTGCCGCCGCCCGGTGCAAACGGCACGATGAGCGTGACCGGATGGGCGGGATAGTCAGGTGCCGGGTCCTTTGAGGATTGCGCGCTCGCCGGCAGGGCAAAGGACAGAACAAGCAGCGCGGCAGCGGCCGCACGGTGCAATAGCCCCGGACATGTCGGCATAGACCCCTCCCCATAGCTCTTCCGGCCCCGCGTGACGCGACGGCTGGCTGGCGTTTCTCCCGAGGAGATGATCGGAGGGGTGGGTGGTGGAGTCAAGGAAGGGTGTGCAGAGAGACGCCTGCCCTCACGCCTGAAGCACCTTCTGCATGCACACGGTGCCGGTGTCGTGATAGCCGAGATGTTCGTAGAAATTGACGACCGCTTTGTTGTCGCCGCGCACAAGCAACTGCAGCTTCCAGACGCCGCGAGCAATGAGCCATTGTTCGGCGGCGGTCATGATGGTGCGTCCGAGGCCTTGCGCCTGCTGGCTGGGATCGGCGGCGACATAATAGACCCAGCCGCGATGGCCGTCCTCGCCCACCATGGCGGTTGCAACCACACGCTGCGCCGCCATGGCCACGAGGATGGTCGAATGATCGCCGGCGCGGGCAAATGCTATATCGCGATACGGATCATTCCATGGCCGCGTGATCCCCGCGGCCGTCCATAGCGCAACCACCTGCTCGATATCTTCGTCGCCTATCTCGCGCACGTCCGTCTGCATGTAATGCCTTTCTCACTCAACACCGGATGGGTAGTCGCTTCCTTGACCATTCGCAAACATCTCTACCGCTCGTGCGATTGTTCGCCTGGCGAACAGCCGGCGACAAGCCCTTGACTGCCCTCGTATGGCGGCGATGAATGGCGTCGGCAAAACCGTGGGACGGAAACGATGGCGAGGGAGAGTGGCTATCGCGGAACGGCGCGAACGCTTGCGGTTCTGCGCGCGCTCAACGCAAGCAACGGGCTGAGCGTGCTGCAGTTGAGCCGCGAAACCGAAATCTCCCGCGCGGCGCTCTATCGCATCCTCACCGAACTGCAGCGCGCTGGCTATATCCGGCGGACCGCCGAGGATGGCGCGATTTATCTCACCAGCCTTATCCAGACGCTCAGTACCGGCTATCGCGATGAAATCTGGATCCGCGAGATCGCCGGGCCGGTGCTCGACGATCTGCAGCAGCGCGTCGTCTGGCCGACTGATCTGGGCATTCTTCACAACTATCAAATCAGACTGCTGATGACGACACGCGCCCATAGTCCCCTGGTCATCGATCGCGGTTTTGCCGGCATCGATATGCCGATCTTCGCGACGTCGCTGGGACAGGCCTATATCGCCTTCAGCGCGCCAACCGAGCGCAAGGCGATTATAGACTATTTATCCGGCGATCCGACATCGGTCGATGGCGCCTTGCTGCAGAACAAGACGCAGATTGCCCGCCTGCTGCAGGGTGTCCGCAGCAATGGATATGCGGCGCGATTCCGCAACGGCTATAACGAGACGCGATATCCCGGCATCATCAAGGATACGGCGGCGCTGGCAGTGCCGATCCGCCGCGGCCGGTTTTCTGTCGCATCGCTCGGCATCACCTTCATCGCCTCGGCGCTTTCCGTGAAACAGGCGGTGGAAAAGCATCTGCAAGACATGCAGGACGCCGCATCCCGCATCGAGGAGATGCTGATGAAAGCCTCCAGACAGCAACAGATCGAGGGTTAAAATGGACAAACTGGAACGGGCCAAGCGCGATCTCATCATCGCAAACCGCATCCTCGCCATGCATCATGTCGTGGACGCCTATGGGCATGTCAGCCTGCGCCATCCGCTGCAGCCGGATCGTTTCCTGCTGTCGAGATCGCTCTCGCCCGAACTTGTGACCCTCGACGACATTATCGAGTACCGGCTCGACGGCACATCCGACGACGATCGCCCACCTTACTTGGAACGCTTCATTCATGGCGCACTCTACGAAACGCGGCCGGAACTCAATGTCGTCGTGCATGCCCATGCGGAAGCGACGCTGCCGTTCGGCATATCGACTGTGCCTATGCAGCCGGTGATCAACCAGGCCGCCGACATGGGCAAGGAGGTTCCCGTCTGGGATATTGCAACGCGGTTCGGCCGGCATACGAATACGATGGTGACGAACATGGACCAGGGTCGCGACCTAGCGGATTGCCTGGGCGGACGCAGCGTCGTTCTCATGCGCGGCCACGGATTTACCGCCGCCGGTAAATCACTCGTCAAGGTGGTCAATCTTTGCGTCGTCATTCCGCGCAATGCGCGCGTCCAGTTGGAGGCGATGCGCATGGGCCCGATGACGCCGCTATGGCCGGGCGAAATCGACGCTTTCGATAAGCTCGACGCCGATTCGCCCGCCACCCGCCGGGGCTGGAATTATTGGGCCGTCAAAGCCGGCTGCGGCGACCTGCTCTGAAGAGGAGGAGAGGCGATCAGCCGCGCGGCAATTGACGCCAGTCCTGTTCCGCGCCGATCACCTTGCTGATGGCGAGGATGATCGGCCATTCGGACGCCTGCGTGGGTTCCTCGTCACGCGCGCCGGCCATATGTTTGCGAACGGTATCAATGAGGAGGCGCCGCGCGCGAACGATCGGCAGGTCGCTCGACCCTAGAAATTCCTGGCTGCGGTCGGGATTTGGACCTTGCGAAATGTTGACGGCGAAATCCTCGGTTCGGACCGTGGAATAGCCGGACCAGCTTCCAGCCTTCATCTTCTCGCGGTTCTGGCCGAACCTGGTTTCAGGGCCGCCGATGCCGGTGACATAATTATTAGGATCGGCGACCGGTTCAACAATGTCGTCTGTGCTGATCGGCCGGACCAGATTGTATTGGATGTCCCATTCTGCGCAATGTTCGTCATCGACTGGGATGCTGAGCGTCACGGTGTGCGTTACATCGCGTTCGCCCATGGGGATGTAGGACGACCAGGGCATGACGAATTCGCGCACGCGCACATATTGCGATCCATCGGGCATGGCGCGGATCGCCGCTTCACGGAAGCCGTAGGGTTTGTCCTCGAATTCGAAGCGCGGCGCATTGTCGAGCATCATCGTATCGACATTGAACAGCGGCTGTTTCGAGAAATCCGAATGCAGAATGCCGACATGGGCTGAGTCCAACTGGCTTTCGAGCGCGCTCAACCAGCCGACGCGAACGATGGCATATTTGCTGTCGACATGCCCCGGCGGCAGATCGAGCCAGTTGAGCGCCGGAAAAGCTGGAATACGCGCCGGATCTCCGAGGTAGGCCCAGATGATGCCGGCGGCTTCGCGCGTAACGTAATGGCGCAATGTCACCTTCTTCGCGAACTCTTCCCGCCGGCTCTTCGGCTCCGTCGGCACGTCGACGACATTGCCGTCGACGTCGAATTTCCAGCCGTGATAGACGCATCTCAGCCCGCAGTTCTCGTTGCGCCCCAAGGTGAGAGACACGCCACGATGCGGACAGGCCTCGTTGAGTAACCCGACCCGGCCGTTGGAATCGCGAAAGGCGACATAGTTCTCACCCAGAAGCCGGACCCTTTCGGGATCGCCATCGGATTTCAAAAACTCCGACCGCAAGGCCGGAATCCAGAATTGCCGCAAGTACGCATTCATCGGTGCGCCCGGCGAGACGCGGCATAAAAGATCGTTGTCCTCGGCGGTCATCATGGGGCGCCCTCCTGTTGAACTCTTGTCGTTGAGCTCTGTTGCCTGAAGATTTCGCTCAGATTTCTCGCGATTGGCGCTGGCGTCAACGGTTCGTTGCGCGCTGTCCGTTGCGCGAACATGGCTTGCGGCACTGTTCGCTTGGCGAACAGATCGAAACTGCCTGTTGACCTTCCAGGCACACTGCGAAAACGTTTGTGTCAAAGAACGCCCAGGCGATCACGTTTGGTAGGACCACATTGGGGAGAGCTGCGATGAATTTGCTCGGTCGGCTTGCGATCCTTGCAGTGGCAATTGGATGCTTTCCTGCCTCCTCTCTTCAGGCGCAAACCACATACCCGGAGCGACCGATCCGATTGATCGTGCCCAATCCGGCGGGTGGATTCATTGATGGTGTCGGCCGGATTGTCGCCGACAGATTGACCGCCAATCTCGGAAAATCCGTCGTTATCGAAAATCGCGGCGGCGCCAGCGGCAAGATCGGCGAGGATGTGGTTTTGAACTCTCCCGCCGATGGATACACGCTGCTGATTGCCAGCGTGTCGCGGCCGACCCTGATGCAGCAGGTCAACCCGGGGCCGCCGGACCGGGATATTCTGGCCGAGTTCGAGATCGTCAGTGCGCTGGGCTCGGCGCCGCTGATGATGACCATGACCCCGAAGCTCGGCGCAAAGGATTTTCCGACGCTGGTTCAGATCGTCAGGTCGGAACCGGGGAAACACGGCTACGGCTCGGTCGGCGTCGGCACGCCTTCTCCGCTGATCAGCAAGATGTTGAGCCGCAGCCTGGCTCTTGATATTTCGCAAGTGCCCTACGCCGGTGGCGCCGACGCGCTGAAGGACATGACGACGGGCATCGTCATCTGGTTGATCGCGACGCCCGGCGATTCACTCGGCCTGATCAATGCCGGGCTGGTTCTGCCCGGCTTCGTCATCAGTTCCAAACGCCTCCCGCAATTGCCCGACACACCGACCGCGTCGGAGCTAGGTTACAACGAACTGCGCGATCAGGCGGTCGGGCTTTACATCATGGCGGCGAAGGGCACACCGAGGCCCATTCTCGACCGGCTGAACGCGGCGGTTGCCGCAGCACAGGAAGACCCGGCACTGATCTCACGGTTGGAGGGCGTGGCCTTCACGCAATTGCACGACATGTCCCTGGATGCATCGCGCAAAGTGGCGGAAACCGAAGTGGCCAGTTGGGAGACCTCGATCAAATCGGCCGGGATAAGGTAGCAAAGGATTCGCGTTTCAAATTTCCGGCAGATGCAACCAGAGTGCGAGCGCGCTCAGGATCATATTCACCGCGAGTGCAGCGAGTATCAGACCCATGATCCTGCGGATCAGATTTGCGCCGTGTATGCCGATGACGCGGCGAATATACTCGCCTGCCAGAAAGATGCCAAGCAAGACGACCATGATCGCCGCCAGGGCAGCGATCGTTATCGCCTGCTGAAATGCCGAATAGCGATTGTTGTCCATGAGAAGCAGGATCGTCAGCATTGAGCCAGGTCCTGCGATGATCGGCGTTGCAAGCGGATAGATCGCTATGGATGTTGCACTCGCGCTTTCGTTCTCACTCTCGCCTCGCACGAAGCTTTGGTGCTGGGCCTCGCCCAGAACCATGTTGATGGCAAACAGGAAAACGATGATGCCGCCGGCGATCTGAAACGACAGCAGCGAGATGCCCATCGCATGCAGCAGAAGCGGACCGACGACGGCAAAGCCAGTCAGGATGCCAAATGCAATCACAACGCTCAGCCAGGCGGCGTGTCGACGCTCCGCGCTGGTCAGCGACGTGGTGGCGCCCATGAAAAGAGTGAGATGGCTGAGCGGGTCCAGCACCGCCCAGAGAATGACGAGTTGCGTGGTGAAAAGCCTGTAGTCGTCAAGCACGTCGCGCCGCCCTGTTCGCCCTCATCAATCCATTGAACCCGATTCGGCCCATCGCACCAAATCGGTCGCAGTCAGCGGATGACGTTTCCCGCATAGAAAAACCCTCCGACCGCGAGGCCGGAGGGTTTGGGGATTTGACGCTCAAGCGGGAGAGCGCGGTCAGCGCCAAATCCCGATTAGTCCCGATGAGGCCCGATTAGTAGCAGACGCGAACCGGGCGGAAACCGACGACTTCGCCCCAGCCGTTGCGGATCGGGCGGCGCTGGATTTCGCATCCGCCGCCGTAGCCATAGGCAGGCGCCGCATAGGTCGGCTGGGAAGAGGCGATCGCGCCGCCGACGATGGCTGCACCGAGCAGGCCGACGCCAAGGCCAATGCCCATGCCGCGGTTGCCGTGCCAGCCGGCAGACGCCGGGGCGGAGGACGCTGCGAACGCGGCAGCGAGGGCGATGGCGCCGATCGTGGCGGTGAGGGTCTTCTTCGAAATGATGTTCATGATGCTCTCCTGTTTCGGCGGCAGGACAATTCCTGTGTGCCGATGATTGGAGAATAAGGGCGAGCCCCGCCCGCCGCTGTGCGGTGGCGCACATGGCGCTGGCTCTTAATCATTCGTAAACGTCTTCCCCTCCATCGTGTCCCTTTCCGGGACGCGGCGATCAGGATTCGGGCATGATGACGACCAGGCAGGCTTTCGCTTCCAAGGCGGGTTTCGGCGCGCTCGTCTGCGCGGCCCTGCTCTCTGCCGGCTCGCTGGCGCTGTCGCAGGACAAAGGCTCGGTCAATCCCAAGCCGCTGCCGGCACTGGCCAATCCAAACGATCCGAAAACGCCAGCCAAGCAGCTCTTCGGGCGCAAGACCGAGCCAGCGGAGATGCCGGCGCGCTCGATCGGGTTTTATTCGAAGGGCTGTCTCGCAGGCGGCGAGGCACTGCCGGTCAACGGCGACGCCTGGCAGGTAATGCGGCTGTCGCGCAATCGCAACTGGGGCCACCCGGCGCTCATCGCCGTGCTGGAGCGCATCGCCCGGCAGGCCAAGCAGGAGGGCGTCTGGAACGGGCTGCTCGTCGGCGACATGTCGCAGCCGCGCGGCGGCCCGATGTTCACCGGCCATGCCTCGCATCAGATCGGCCTCGACGCCGACATCTGGCTCACCCCGATGCCGAACCGCAGCCTGACCCGCGCCGAGCGCGAGGAGACCTCGGCCATCAACATGGTGCGGCCCGACAAGCTCGACATCGATCCGGCGCGCTGGACCGCCAATCATATGGAGGTGGTCCGCATCGCCGCGCAGCAGCGCGAAGTGGAGCGGATCTTCATCAACCCGGCGATCAAAAAGGCGATGTGCCGGCAGGCCACCGGCAATCGCTCATGGCTGGCGAAGGTGCGCCCTTACTATGAGCACAACTATCATTTCCATGTACGCATCACCTGCCCGGCCGGCACGGAAGGCTGTGCGCCGCAGGAGCCGCCGCCGTCAGGCGACGGCTGTGATCAACTCGACTGGTGGTTTTCGGATGCGGTGCTGCACCCCAAGCCCAATCCGAATTGGAAGCCGAAGCCGCCGCTGACCATGGCGCAATTGCCGCCCGCCTGCCGGCAGGTGCTCGACGCGCCATAGGGGCCTGGACTTTTTAGCTCAGGCGCCGACGCCGGTGCCGATCTGGCAGGCGACGCCGGTGCCGCCCAGGCCGAAATAGCCGTTCGGGTTCTTGGCCAGATATTGCTGGTGATAGGCTTCGGCAAAATGGAACGGGCCCGCATCGACCACTTCCGTCGTGATCGGACCGTAG
>JAQGJO010000015.1 GCA_028290595.1 Hyphomicrobiales bacterium
CAAAAGAGGCAGTCATTATGGCGACAGAACGGCGACAGCAAAAGGGTGCACAGCCGCGCCCGGCAGGCGGGTCGCTGCGCAGCCGCATCGCGCCGTTTCTGGCGATGGAAGTGTTCAAGGAAGCCGCCGGTCTCGCAGCGCAAGGGCGCCGGATCATCCGCATGGAGGCAGGCGAGCCGTCTATGCCGGTGCCGCGCAGCGTCCGCGAGACGGCGATCGCAGCGCTCAATGCCGGCCGCATCGGCTATACGCAATCGCTCGGCCTGCCGTCGCTGCGCGCGCGCATCGCCCGCCACTATCAGGAAATCTACGGCGTCTCCGTGCCGGCCGAGCGGGTGGCGGTCACCACGGGGTCGTCCGGCGGGTTCGTGCTGGCGTTCCTGGCCTTGTTCGATCCCGGTGCGCGGGTCGCCATCGCCGCGCCCGGCTATCCGGCCTATCGCAATATTCTTGAAGCCATCGGCGTCGAAGTAGTGACGCTGACCACCAGCGCCCGCGATCGCCACGTCGTCACTGCCGCCATGATCGAGGCCGCGCATGCGCAGCGTCCGCTCGATGGCGTGCTGCTGATGAGCCCGGCCAATCCGAGCGGAACGATGATGAGCGCCGCGACCTTGCGTGAAATCTGCGAGGTCTGCGCCAGGCTCGATATCGCCTTCGTCTCCGACGAAATCTATCACGGCCTCACCTATGGCGAGCCGGCGCAGACGGCGCTGGCTTTCGGCGACCATCCGGTGGTGGTGAACTCGTTCTCTAAATATTACTGCATGACGGGCTGGCGGGTCGGCTGGCTGGTGCTCCCGGAAGAACTGGTTCGCCCGGTCGAGCGGCTGGCGCAGAATTTCGCCATTTCGCCGCCGACGCTCAGTCAGATCGCCGCCGAAGCGGCCTTCGACGCACGCGACGAACTGGAAGCCATCAAGGCCGGCTATGCGAAGAACCGGGCGCTGCTGATGGAAGAGCTGCCGCGCATCGGGCTTGGCGATTTCCATCCTGTCGACGGCGCCTTCTACGTCTTTGCCGATGTCAGCCGCTTCACCAATGACTCGCTCGATTTCTGCAAACGGATGCTGAACGAGGCCGGCGTGGCGGCGACGCCGGGCGTCGATTTCGATCGCGAACACGGGTCGAGCGCGGTGCGGTTTTCCTTCGCCGGCTCGCACGAGGACGTGGTCGAAGGCGTGAAGCGGCTGCGCGACTGGCTGCCCCGCGCCTGAAAGGTTTGTGTCATCCCCGACGCCCGCGAAGCGGGCGAACGGGGATCCAGACCTGACGGTTCAGCGGCCGCAATCTTCAGCATTGACGCTGGTGCAAAGCCTGGTTTCCCGCTCGCGCTGCGCGCGTCGGGAATGACACCGGTTGCGGCTTGTCATTCCCGCCACCTGCGCAGCGGTAGGGCGCGGACTTGGCAGCCTCGGGTTCTTCCGCGCATACTGCCTGCAACGTAGGCAGACAAGGCAGGGAGGGAACCATGATCCTGAAAACAGGACTGCTCGGGCTGGGCGCATTGATCACGATCGCCGCTGCACCGGCGCAGGCGCAGGATTTTTACGCCGGGCGGCAGGTCAACATGCTCATCGGCTCGGGCACCGGCGGCGGCTACGATACCTATGCGCGGCTCTTCATCCGCCACTGGCCGAAATATATTCCCGGCAATCCCACCATCGTGCCGCAGAACCTGCCGGCGGCGGGATCGCTGGTGGCGATGAACACGCTCGCCAATTCGTCGCCGCGCGACGGCTCGACCATCGGCGCGGTGCAGAACCATATCGGCGTCGAACCATTCATGGGCGTCACCGGGCCGAAGGAGAACGCCAAATACGACGGCCGTCAGATGAACTGGCTCGGCAGCGCTTCCAAGGAATATCCCCTGGTGGTGGTGACAGAGAGTTCGAAGATCACCGATTTCCGCGAGCTGTTGCAGAAGCCGATCATCGTCGGTTCGAGCGGCGTGGCGACATCGGATACGGTTTATGCGCGCATCCTCAACGATTTCGTCGGCACCAAGTTCAAGATCATCGACGGCTACAAGGACCAGCCGCAACTGGCGATGGCGATGGAGCAGGGCGAGGTATCGGGCAGGGCCGGGTGGTTTCTGTCGAGCGTCATGACGACGCAGAGCACGCAGCTCGAACAAGGCAAGCTGCGCATCATCGTGCAGGTCGCCGTCGACAAGCATCCCGATCTGCCCAACGTGCCGCTTATTACGGATTTCATCGACTCTGCGGACAAGCGCGCCAAGCTGGAATTTTCGCTCGCCTGGCTGCCCATGGGCCGGCCGTATGTGGCGCCGCCGGGGGTGCCGGCCGATCGGGTCAAACTGCTGCGCGACAGTTTCATGAAAGCGGCGAAAGATCCTGAGCTATTGGCCGAGGCGAAGGCGATGAGACTTGAAATCAGCCCGCTTTCCGGCGAAGACATCCAGGCGCTGATGACGCGGCTCTATGCGACGCCCAAGGACGTCGTCGACAGCGTGCGTTCGATTATGGTCGCCAAATAATCGGCGCGGTTTGCAGGGCGGGACTGATTGCATGGTCGGAAAATAAGTTGCGCTCTCATCGTATGATTATCGCGAGCCCCGCGCCGGCGACCGGCGCGGCAAGGACGTGAACATTTCCGCTGTCGATCCGACGCAGACCGAACCGGTGTTGAACAATCGCGAGGTCCGCTCGATCATGTTCGGCGTGATGACCGCGCAGATGCTGGCGGCCCTCGACGTGACGATCATCAGTCCGGCGCTGCCGAGCATCGGCCGCGATCTTGGCGATGTGCAGCTGCTGCCTTGGATCGTCACTGCCTATTTGATCGTCTCGACGGCGCTGACGCCGCTTTACGGCAAGGTTGCCGACATTCGCGGCCGTCGCGTCGTCCTGCTGTTCGCCATGGCCACATTCCTGTTGGGCACTGTGGCCTGCGCACTGGCGCGCGACATGTTTCTTCTCGTGCTGGCGCGTGCCCTGCAAGGCGTCGGGGGCGCCGGCATTTTCGCTCTGTCGCAAACCATTATCGGCGACATCGTGCCGCCGCGCCAGCGTGCCGGCTATCAGGTCTATACGTCGGCTGTCTGGTTGATCGCCAATCTGCTCGGACCGGTGGTCGGCGGCGTCCTGTCGGAATATGCGCATTGGTCGCTGATCTTCTGGATCAATTTGCCGATCGGCATCCCGGCGATGCTGTTCGTGAACGCCCGTCTCAAGCGCTTGCCGCGCCACGAGCGCCCGCACAAACTCGATCTGATCGGCGCTTTTCTGCTGGTGGTCGCGGCGAGCCTGTTGATGCTGTCCCTCAACTACGGCGGCAAGACAGGATGGCTGTCGCCGCAGGTCATTGGATTTTTCACCGGCGCCATCATCTTCTGGGCGCTGCTGGTGTGGCGGCAGATGAGCGTGCAGGAGCCGCTCATTCCGCTCGACATTCTTTCGAACCAGGTGGTGCGCACCGGCGCGCTGACCATGTTCTTTGTTATGGGCAGCTATACCGCCCTCTCGATCTATCTGCCGATGTTCCTGCAGGGCGTCAGCGGCCTGTCGGTCAGCGCGGCGGGTGTCTCGATCATTCCATTGCTGATCTTCACATCGGCAGGCGCGGGACTTGCTGCGTTCATCATGAACCGCACACCAAACTATAAGCGTCTGCCGCTGATCGGTCTTGCCATGTCGACAGTGGCGACCGTGGTGCTGGCGATGGCGCCGCAGCTCATGCCGTTCTGGGGAGTGATGCTGGCGCTGACCATCATCAGCATCGGTTGCGGCGCGTTGTTTCCGGTGATGAACGTCTGTCTGCAATCTTCTGTCGCCCCGCATCAACTGGGCACAACCATGTCGCTGGTGTTTTTCCTGCGCTCGCTTGGCGCGGCCATGTTCGTGGCGCTGTCCGGCGTGCTCATCGTCGGCGGCGGTGAAGGCTCCGCGATCCACGGCGCGGCGCAGGCAACCACCGCTTCAGTTGCCGAATTGGCGGCTGCGTTCTCGACCGTGTTCTACATCTGCGCGGCAGCCTTTGCCGTCGGCGGTTATTTCTTCTACCGGCTCGAACAAAGACCGTTGGAGATGCATCGGCCGCAATAAGAAACGCCAGACTTTCCGGGTGGAAAGTCTGGCGCTGTAAATCGTGTGAACCGGCTTTCGGCGTCAGGCGCCTGACAAAGTCGATTTGGCGCGCTGCCACCAGCCGCCACGCTTCTGCTCCGGCGGCGCTGCTTCGGGCAATACTTCTACTTCGCGATGAACCGGTTCCGGTGCGGGCTCTGCCGGGGCAGGTTCTGCGGCTTTCGGTTCGGGAGTAGGCGCAGGCGAAGCGACGTGGGTTTCCACCACATGGGTTTCCGCCGCATGGGCTTCCACTGCTTCCGGCTCGGCGGGGCGTTCGTGCTGAACGTCAGGCTCCGGCGCGTGCATGGCTTCGCGGGCTTCCGCTTCGAGGGAGGTTTCCCCCGCCGAAGAGAACGGTGCGAACTCCGCATCGGGCTGGCCGTCGTCGGTCTTGATCCAGGCGCCTGGGGAAGCTCCGGGCGCTGCGCCCGGGCCTGAACCATTGCGTTCGTCGGCCTCGCCATCGCGCTGCATGCCGTAGGGGCCGCGCCGGTTGCCACGACGCGAGCGACGGCGCTTGCCGCGGCCATCGCGCTGACCTTCGCCCGCGGCATTGTCGCCGTCAGCCGACTCGTCGTCGCCTTCGCTTTCGCCTGAGGCATCGGCATCGCCGTGAACGGCGGCTTCGCCGTTGATCGAGGCGACCGCGGCCAGCGCATCGTCGGCGGGCTGCGGCGCATCTTGCTCGATGCCCGTCGATTCACGACTTCTGCCGCGCCGTCTGCGGCGCCTGCGGCGGGTACCGTTCTCGCCACTGCCGTTTTCGCCGCTGCCATTCTCGGCCGCATTCTCAGTACCTGCGCTTTCGCTCTGCTCGTCGCCGTCGTTCTCGGTCTCGTTTTCGGCGTCGGTTTCCTCTTCGCCATCTTCATCGGCTTCCAGGCTCTCGCTGTCATAGGGCGAGATGGAATCGACGCGCACCAGAGCGCGCTGAATACCGGGAACCGGGGTCGCCGGTTCGCCGCGTTCGAAGGCGTGATAGGTCGAACCGGTCAGGCTGTCGTCGGCCAGCACCGTGATGGCGACGCCGAATCTTTCCTCGAGTTCGCGCAGATGGGCGCGCTTCTGGTTGAGGATGTAGAGCGCGACGACGCTGCGCGTCTTGACCGTCATGTTGAAGGCGGCATTGCGGATCAGCGTGTCCTCGAGCACGCGCAGCACATGCAGGGCGATCGACGAGGTCGAGCGCACGGTGCCGGCGCCGGCGCAATGCGGGCAGATGACGCTCGATCCTTCGAGCACGCCCGGACGCATGCGCTGGCGCGACATTTCGAGCAGGCCGAAGTGCGAGATGCGGCCGACCTGGATGCGGGCGCGATCGGCCCGCAGTGCTTCCTTGAGGCGGCGCTCGACCGTGCGGTTGTTGCGGTGCTCCTCCATGTCGATGAAGTCGACGACGATCAACCCGGCCAGATCGCGCAAACGCAACTGGCGGGCGACTTCGTCGGCGGCTTCCGCGTTGGTGCGCAGCGCCGTGTCTTCGATATTGTGCTCGCGCGTCGAGCGGCCGGAGTTGACGTCGATGGCGACCAGCGCCTCGGTCTGGTTGATGACGATATAGCCGCCGGATTTCAGCGTGACCTGGGTTGAGAACATGCCGTCGAGCTGCTGCTCGACGCCGAATTTCGCAAACAGGGGCTGCGGTTCGCGCCACATTTTTACGTTGCGCACATGGCTCGGCATGAGCATGCCCATGAAGCTGCGCGCTTCCTCGAACCCTTCCTCGCCGGCGACGGTGATGTCGTCGATGTCCTTGTTGAAGAGATCGCGGATCGACCGTTTGATCAGCGAGCCTTCCTCATAGACGAGGCTCGGTGCGGTGGATTGCAGGGTCAGTTCGCGAACCGATTCCCACATGCGCAGCAGATATTCGAAATCGCGGCGGACTTCCTGCTTGGTGCGCGAGGCGCCGGCGGTGCGCAGGATGACGCCCATGCCATCCGGCACGTCGAGTTCCTGGGCGATTTCCTTGAGCCGGCGGCGATCGTCGGAATCGGTGATCTTGCGGGAAATGCCGCCGCCGCGCGCGGTGTTCGGCATCAGCACGGAATAGCGGCCCGCCAGCGACAGATAGGTGGTCAGCGCCGCGCCCTTGTTGCCGCGCTCTTCCTTGACGACCTGAACGAGCAGCACCTGGCGGCGGCGGATGACTTCCTGGATCTTGTACTGGCGGCGGCCGCGCGGCATGCGGCGCGGCATTTCTTCCATAGCGTCGCCGCCGAGCATTTCGACGTGCTCTTCTTCTTCGCCGTCTTCACCGGCTTCGTCGTCGTCCTCGTCCGAATCGGTTTCTTCCGCGCCGGTCTCGCCGTCATTGTGCCTGGCGGCAAAACGCGCCGTGGCTTCCTGATGGTCTGCATCGACGGGGAGGGCGGTTTCCTCGTTTGCGTCCTGGTCATCAGCGGCGGGCTGTTCCGCCTGCGCATGGCCGGCTTCGTCGCCGAGCAAGGTCACCGGCTCGGGCAGGCTGTTATCAGATCCTTCGATGGCGCGGGCGGCCTCGTGCGGTTCGTCGATGTTCGCTGCTTCCTTCGGCTGCTCCGCAGTCGTCTCTACCGGCGCATGGTCGGCCGCGTGGGGCGCGTAGTCATGCGACTCATGGGCCTCTTGCGCATGAGCCTCGTGGGCGTGAGCCTCGCCGGCCTCGGCCGCATGATCGCCGGTCGGCAGGAATTCGGCGTCGGGCTGCTCGGCCGGCGGCGACAGATGTGCGTCGGCATCGCCGTCGTGCGTGGCGTCGCCGGAAATGGTCTGGTCACCGTTGGCGGCCCGCTTGTCGGAGCGGTCGTTGCGTCCGCGGCGATGCCGGCGGCCGCTGCTGCGACGTCCGCGTTCGCCGCGCGTGTCTTCTTCTTCTTCATCGCTTTGCTGGCGATTTTCCTCGTCCAGCAGCGCCTGCCGGTCGGCGACCGGGATCTGGTAATAGTCCGGATGAATTTCCGAGAAGGCGAGGAAACCGTGCCGGTTGCCGCCATATTCGATGAAGGCTGCCTGTAACGACGGTTCGACCCGCGTCACTTTCGCCAGATATATATTGCCTCTGAGCGGCTTCTTGTTTGCCGCCTCGAAATCGAAATCCTCGATGCGGTTACCGCGGAGCACCACCACCCGAGTTTCCTCCGGGTGCGATGCATCGATGAGCATTTTGTTGGCCATTTGGGTCTCTTACAACTCTCGATATGTCAGCCTCCGACTGGGGCAGTCCGGAACGTCCGGGCTGCGCTCCACGCACGGCGACCGTGCGGCGCAATGGCGTCGAAAGCAAAAGGTTGAGGGAATGGGGTTGATTGCGTCCGCCCGCTGTCTCGTTACGCAGGATCGGCAGGCGGTCGGACGCGTAGAACGCGCCCCCAATGACGGAGGCGTTTGGGCGCCGCGGTGCGGACAGAGCCGCCCCTCCGGCTACAGCAAGCAGCGCGCCCGAGCGCCCGGCAAAGCCGGACTGCGCGCCCTTCCTGGGAAAGGTCGAGTTTGAATTCTTGCGTCTGCGCTGCTCGGGCTCTTGTCCCATGGCGTGACGAACCATTTTTATCCACCTGCGCACATATTCGTGCCGCCAGCTCCACCGGGGTCTGGCTTGCCCGCCTGAACGCCGGAGCCGCAAATATGCGGCCGGATTCAAGACCGTCTCATGCAAAACCCGGCTCAACTCGGGAGGCATTTCGACGGAAACCGCAGCAAATCCTCCAAGAAAAATGGAGAACTATCGCCGCACGGCTTGTCCGTTTTCGACGGGCCATAACTACATATGCCGGATGTGCGAGTCTGACAAGTTTGTTGCAAAGTGTGGCAAACGGGGCACACCGGGGGATAACCCGTGCCGCCGGGGTTACCAGCCATTAACCCCTGCCGGGGTATGGCTTACAAGCAGTTAATTCCAGATTTTTCAGCGCCTCAGGCAAGAATTCATGAAGTCTCCGGCGACTTGCCCAGCGACCTGCCCAAAAGGGCGTCCATTGCCGACGCGCGGCCGCCACAGCGCCTGGGCGGCGTTGCTGGGCGCTGTTCTGGTCGTTTTCGGTGCTGCGGTGCCGGGCGCCGAGGGCCAGCCGGCTGAAAGCCCGCGCGAGAAAAACTGGGCAATTCGCGGAAATGACAAGGAAATTTCCGCTGTCCCCGTGGTCACCGGCGCGCGGATCGTGCGCAACGACGAGTTGACGCGGTTCGTGCTGGATATTTCGGCGCCGGTCACGCCGAAGGCCTTCGTCATGGCGGACCCCAACCGGGTCATTCTCGATATTCCCGAGGCCGTTTTCCAGCTCGATCCGGCGATCGGCCAGCCCAAAGATCGCCCATTGGCCCGCCCCGGCGGCGGACGGGGGCAGATGGGCGCGAAAAAGCCCGGCGACGGGGTGGTTCCGGAGGGCGCGATCGCGTCCTTCCGGTTCGGCCGCCTGGCGCCAGGCAAGTCGCGCATCGTTATCGACCTTTCCGAGCCGGCGCTGATCGTGCGGGCCACCAGCGAGAGCGATGCGGATGGCGCTAACCGGCTGATTCTGGAACTGGCGCGCAGCGACACGGCAGCCTTCAGCCAGGCGGCGAAAGAGTCCATTGCCAATATGCCGGCGCAAAAGCCGACCCGCGTCGAGGTGGATTCAGCCAAAAGTCCGCTCGAATCCGGTGGCCTGCCGGTCGTCGTCATCGATCCGGGGCACGGCGGCATCGACACCGGCGCCTTGCGCTACAACGGAACGGCGGTCGAAAAAGACCTGGTGCTCGAATTCTCCCGCACCTTGGCTGAGCGGCTGCGGAAGACAGCGCGTTACAAGGTCGTCATGACCCGCGACGAAGATGTTTTCATTCCGCTCGACGAACGGGTCCAGATCGCCCAGGCGGCGCAGGCGCAACTGTTCGTCTCTGTACACGCCGACACGTTGCGGTACGGCGGCGGCGTTTCCGGCGCAACTGTCTATACCGTCTCGGAAAAGGCCTCGGACCGCGACGCCGCGCGTCTGGCGGAGCAGGAAAACCTCGCCGACAAGGTGGCAGGCCTCGACGGCGCCGAGCAAACCAGCGACGTTTCCGACATTCTTTTCGACCTGACCCGGCGGGAGACCCGCGCCTACAGCCATTTGTTCGCCCGCACCCTGGTGTCGATATGGAAGGAAGCGGGCAGTTTGAACAAAAATCCGATGCGTTCGGCCGGGTTTCGCGTGCTTAAGGCGCCCGACGTGCCATCGGTTCTGCTTGAACTTGGCTATCTTTCAAGCGACAAGGATGCAGCGCAGATGCGGACGCCGGAATGGCGGGAGAAAACCGCAGATGCGGTCACCCGGTCCATCGATTCGTTCTTCGCGCCGCGGATCAAGGCGCGTTCGGCAGCGGGCGTGGAGGCGGGTTTGGACTTGCGTGAAGAAGGTTCACCGAGCGTTGCAGCGACATTAAAGTGATGCGATAAAGCGACAGGCGTCGGATTTTTCGAGTATTCGCCGCCAAATGAACACAAACGGACGCGACTGAGTTCGTTACCGAGTAAGTTTTTATCTAGTGTCGGATTGTCATCCCGAATCGTCGGGCCGATCTGATAATGGGAAGAGCGCAGGGCGCGCTCTCCAAGTTCGCCTTTGCATGGTTCGTCTTGGCCGCTTCTTGTCGGCCGGTGCTGTTCGAGGCGTACGCCTGATCGCGGTTGCGGGAGCTAGTGGGTATGCGCGGTATTGGCCGATTCCTGGGTTTTCTATTCGCCTCGGGTGCGATTCTTTTCGTTATCGGCGCCGCCGCGGCTGGCCTGCTGATCTGGAATTACGAAAAGGATCTGCCGGACTATACGCAATTGCGGAATTACGAGCCGCCGGTGATGACGCGCGTGCATGCGGGCGACGGCAGTATCCTTGCCGAATATTCGAAGCAGCGCCGCCTCTACCTGCCGATCAACTCGATCCCGCCGCTGGTCAAGAACGCCTTCATCGCGGCGGAAGACAAGAATTTCTATAGCCACAGCGGCATCGATCCCGAAGGCGTGGTGCGCGCTGCCCTGGTCTTTGTGCAGGGCAGCAAGAGCGTGCAGGGCGCCTCGACCATCACCCAGCAGGTCGCCAAGAACTTTCTGCTCACAAACGAGCGCACATTCGAGCGCAAGATTCGCGAAATGCTGCTCTCGTTCCGTATCGAGGCGGCGTATTCGAAGGATCGCATCCTCGAACTCTATCTCAACGAAATCTATCTCGGTCTGGGCAACTACGGCATCGCCGCCGCGGCGCTGAATTACTACGGCAAATCGGTCAATGAACTGACCCTGGCTGAGGTTGCTTATCTCGCCGCCCTGCCGAAAGCGCCGAGTACGTTGCACCCGTTCCGCAATCGCGACATGGCTGTCGCCCGTCGCAATTACGTTCTCGACCGTATGGTCGCCGACGGCATGGTGAAGGCCGATGCGGCTGACAAGGCGCGCAAGGAACCGCTCGGTGTCAATCCACGCCTGCTGTCGCCCAATACCTATGTCGCCGGCTTCTTCGCCGAAGACGTGCGCCGCGAACTGCTCGATCGTTACGGCGAGAAGAAGCTGTATGAAGGCGGCTTGTCCGTCCGCACCACGCTCGATCCGCAGATGCAGGTGCAGGCCCGCAAGGCGCTGACCGATGGTCTCGTGCGTTATGACGAGGCGCATGGCTATCGCGGTCCGATGCGCGGTATCAATGTCGATGCCGGCGACTGGGGCCCCGCGCTTGCTGAAATTCCCGCTCTTGGCGATATCAAGCCATGGCGGCTCGCGGTTGTGCTCGACGTCAATGAAGGCTCGGCCCGCATCGGCCTGCAGCCGCCGCGCGAGGCTTCGGGCGAAGTCAGCCGCGAACGCGCGACCGGCCTTCTGACCACCGAGGGCATCCGCTGGACGCGCCGCGCCAGTGTGCGTGCGGCTGTTACGCCTGGCGACGTTATCTATGTGGAGCCGATGACCGACCGCGCCGGCCAGTTCCGGCTGCGGCAGATTCCCGAAGTGTCGGGTGCGATCGTGGCGATGGATCCCTATACCGGCCGCGTGCTGGCGATGGTGGGCGGCTTCTCCTACGACCAGTCAGAGTTCAACCGCGCGAGCCAGGCGTATCGCCAGCCCGGTTCGTCATTCAAGCCGTTCGTCTATTCGACGGCGCTCGACAACGGCTACACGCCGTCGTCGATCATCCAGGACGCGCCGATCGAAATCGATCAGGGCAATGGCGAAGTGTGGCGGCCTGAAAACTACGGCGGCTCGCAGAACTTCGGCCCGCACACGCTGCGCTACGGCATCGAGCACTCGCGCAACCTGATGACCGTGCGCCTGGCGCGCGACGTCGGCATGCCGCTGATCGCCGAATATGCCAAGCGTTTCGGCGTCTACGACGACATGCCGCCGATGCTCGCGATGTCGCTGGGTGCGGGTGAAACCACCGTGCTGCGCATGGTGACCGCCTATTCCATGCTTGCCAACGGCGGCCGCCGCATCAAGGCGTCGCTGATCGACAGGATCCAGGATCGCTGGGGCCACACCATCTACAAGCACGACCAGCGCGTCTGCCAGGGCTGCGACGCCGACAAATGGGAGAACCAGCCGGAGCCGCGCCT
>JAQGJO010000021.1 GCA_028290595.1 Hyphomicrobiales bacterium
GCCGCTCTCGGCGATGCGGATGGCGACGTTCGGCGCCGGCGGGCCAACGGTTTCCGAGCGAATGTCGCCGTCCTTCTGGCAGGTCACATAGAGAAACGCTTCGGTCTGGCCGTAGAGCTGTTTCAGGTTCATGCCGAGCGAGCGATAGAACGAGAACAGATCGGAGCCGATCGCCTCGCCCGCCGTATAGGCGACGCGAATGCGCGTGAAGCCCAGAACGTTCAATAGCGGCGCATAGATTAGGATGTTGCCGAGCCCATAGTGCAGGCGCGCATGGAGCGGCACTTGCTTGCCGTTGAGAATCTTTTCGCCCCATTGGCGGGCAACGCCGATGAAATGGTGAAACAGCCAGCGCTTCGGCGCACTGGCGTCCTCCATGCGGATCATCACCCGGGTGAGCAGCGATTCAAACACGCGCGGCGGCGCGAAATAGAAAGTCGGGCCGATCTCGCGCAAATCCTGCTGGGCGGTCTCGGCGTTTTCCGGACAGGCCATGCAGAATCCTGCGACGAAGGATTGCGCATAATTGAGATAGTGGTCGCCGACCCAGGCCAATGGCAGATAGGCCAGCGTCTCGTCGCTTTCAGTCAGCTTGTCGAAAGCCACCGTATCGCTTGCCGCCGCAATGCAGCCGCCGGCCGTCAGCATGACGCCCTTGGAGCGGCCGGTCGTCCCTGACGTGTAGAGCATGATCGAAATATCGCCGCCGCCACCGGCGTCGATTTCGGCTTCGATGGCGGCCCGCGCGCCAAGCTCGCGCGCGAACAGATCGCGGCTCTGCGCAATCAGCATTGAGATTGAATGCAGCTGCGTGTGATCGTAATCGTCGAGGCCGCGCTCTTCGTCGTAGACGATCTGCTGCAATTGCTTGAGCTGCTCGCTTTCGCCAAGCAGCTTGTCGACCTGTTCCTGGTCCTGAACGATGGCGATGCGGACGTCGGCGTTCTGCAGCACGTAGGCCAGTTCACTGGCGACGGCATCGGCATAAACCGGCACGGGAACAGCGCCGAGCATCTGCGCCGCACAGATCGCCCAATACAGGCGCGGGCGATTGGAGCCGGCGATGGCGATCTTGTCGCCGCGGGCAACGCCCAGGGATTTCAGGCCACAGGCGAACAGGCTGACGTTTTCATAGACCTCTTCCCAGGTCCACGTCTGCCAGATGCCGCGATCCTTGCAGCGCATTGCCGGACGCTTGGCGCGAAGCTGTGCATTCGCGCGCAATAGTTTTGGAAATGTGTCGTTTCCAGGCGTGGGCCCGAAACCGTTCGACGCGTTCACTCGCATTCCCCTCCGGGAGCAAACGTTGCGCATGGCGAATATACATCATGCGCGATCTTTGGAGGCTCTATAAAACCCGACGCGTCTTTCCGATCCAATTGGATCGGAAAACGCTACTCCAAAGAAAACACCCGGTGCACCCTCCTGCACCGGGCGTCTGTAGTGATAACGCCCTGAAAAAGCGGGCGCGCCAAGCTGTCTAAAAGTCGTAGACGCGCTCAATCAAACGGGTAGACGCCGGGCTTGGGTTCATAGGCTTCTTCAATCCCGCGCATGCCGGAGCGCAGCATCGCCTCCCAGGAATCGCGGGTTGTCGCGCCGATATGCGGTGAACCGAAGAAATTCGGGACTTCGAGCAGCGGATTGCCGTTCGCCGGCTCGATCGCAAACACGTCAAAAGCGGCGCCGGAAATGTGCCCACTTTCCAGGCGTTCCTTGAGCGCGGCCTCGTCAACCATGGCGCCGCGGGCGCAATTGATGAGGACAGACCCCTGTTTCATCTTGTCGAGCACGGCGGCGCTATACAGGCCGATCGTTGTTGCATTGCGGGAAAGATGAATGGTGAGAACATCGGAGCGCGCCCAAAGCTCTTCCTGGCTGACGTTCTCAACATTCCATTCCTTGCAGAAGTCCGAAATGTCGACACGGTCGGAGGCCAGGATTTTGACGCCATAGGGCTGCAGCAGTTTCACGACCTCTTTGCCGATGAAGCCACAGCCGTGAATTCCAACCGTGTGGCCGCGGAGATCCGCCCCATAACCAACCGGCCCCTTCCATTCACCGCGGCGCAATATCGACGAGAAATAATGAATGCGGCGCAGCGTAAACACCATGTAGCTGACGGCGAGTTCGGAAACAGAATAGCGGTTGATGCCTGGCGCCCACCACATCTTCTTGCCGTACTTGTTCAGGATCGCCGGATCGATGTGGTCGACGCCTGCCGACATCATCGAGATGACCTTGAGTTCCGGCAGAGCCGCGCAGACCTTGTCGGTGAAACGATCAAGTCCGATAATCGCCGCGTCATAGCCTTTGAAATACTCGATGAGCCCATCCTCATTGAGCGGCTTGCGGTCGGACCGAAACTTCACGCCCGGATACTTCTCCTTCATCTCGGTCACAAGATGGGGGTAAAAATCAAAGTACGGCGTACTGACGGCGACACGTGTCATGGGGCGAAACCTCTCCAATTATTGCGGTTCACCGTAACAGCGTCTTTCGGTCAAGCAAGGCAAAACCATTCACGGCATCCGAGGGCTGTCTCAGACCAGCAAATATCTTATCGTCGTCTCGAGCAAAGCCGGATTTGCATTCCAGTCTCCGTAGATTTTCCACGAAGCTTGACCGATTTTTCGACCGTTGGCGGCGCACCACGCGTGGACCGCATTGTGGGCATCGCCCAATCGATCGTAGGGACCGACGTGGACGGTCCTTGCCACTTCGCCCGCCGGCGTCCGTATACATTGGACGTTGCCCTCCCGTTCGAACGGTTGCGCGACCCGGACACCAAAGTCGATGTCCATCGGCTCATTCCGGTCTTCCGGGTGGTGATAGAGAAACAGATTGTGTCCCGGCTGCAGTTTTGCGCTCGCTTTCAGGAAGACCCACACCTGATCGAGCGCCGGCTTCCACGCCGCGGAGATGCCACCGATCGGCACCTTGGTCTGAACGGCCGCCACCAGCTCTGACTGTACGCTTTCCACCACGACATCGTATTTCATCGCCTGCCCTCCACACGAGAATGCCAATCTTCCTAAGCGTTTTTGATCAGCGCGGCACGGATGTCCGCTTGGGCGTCGGACAGACAGCGAGAGATAGCCGCCAAATTCTGCTCAAGCCGATGGGCGGGGCCGCCGACGCCCAAAGCCAACGGCCGATGCCCTTCCGGCACGGGGATCATCAGCGAGACCATGGCGCCATCCCAATGGGCCGTGGGCGCAACGAGATCGCGGGCGCGGGTGAAGGACACATCCCAACTGCCGTGCATCTCGAGGCTTTGCAGAAAGGCATCGCGGGAAAAGCTGCGCTCGTCGAGCACACCCGCGGCAATGGTTGCGTCGTAGACTTCTAGCGCATGGGCGCGCGGCTGCAGATTGAGGAACTGCCAGCCGGTGCTGGTCTGCACCATCAGGCGTTTGGTGCCCGGCGCAATGTATAATTGCATGCCTTCGGTCGACCTGACGGTTTGAACATATTCGAGATAAATGCCCGCCTCCACCGACAGCACGACCATTTCATTGGTCCTCTGCTGCAAGGTGCGCATCGCCTCAGCGACGATGCCCTGCTCGAACGTTTCAAACGGCACCCAACTGACGATCCGCGCCAGCCGCCCTGTCGGCAGATAGGAACGCGTCTGCAATTCGAACGAGAGATAGCCCTGCGCGGTCATGCTTTTCAGCAGCGCGGCGGTGCTTGAAACCGGCTGGCTAAGCCCGGCGGCGATTTCCTTCAACCGCTGCGGCCGGCGCACCCGGTCGAACTGTTCGAGGATGGCGAAAACGCGCGCAGCCGACTTCACCAGTTGTTCGGCCAAGGCTCCCTCCCATGGGCTGCAGGCCCAGAACAGGAAATTACACATATGTGGAATCAAATTCCAGTTCTACGGACTCATCCGCAAGCAATTGATAAAACTTTCAAATTTGGAAGCGATCCGCCAGCTTACACGCAGCCACGCACCGGAGCGCCCGTTGACGGTTCGCTGAACCATGTAATCTTTAGACACCTAATGAATGCAGAGGCCGCCGCACAAGGCGCCGTAGTAAGGGGAGGTAGCGCTTGAAACGCGATGTCATCAAGCTCGGCGAAACCGAGGTCGAAGTTCACGAGGAAGGTTCCGGGCAACCGGTGCTCTTTCTTCACGGCGCCGGCGGCTTCAATCCGAAAGAACCGCATGTGCCGCTGATCGCCAAAAACCGGCGCATCATCTGCCCGTCGCATCCGGGCTTCGGCAAATCCGCCCTGCCCGACTGGGTCGACAACGTGGACGACATCGCCCACATGTATCTCGACCTGATGGATCAGTATGGCATCGCCAAAGCCGATATCATCGGCTGTTCGATGGGCGGCTGGATCACCGCCGAGCTCCTGACCAAGGCGCCGGAGCGTTTCGGCAAAGTGGTTCTGGTCAGCCCTGTCGGTGTGAAGCTGGGGCCTGTCGACAAACTCGACATTCCCGACATCTATACAATGTCGCCGCCCGACGTTCCCAAGCTTCTCTATCATGACCCATCGCTGTTTCCCTTCGATCCGTCAAAGCTGTCGGACGAGGAATTGTCGATCTTCGTGCGCAACCGGGAAAGCACGGCGCTCTTCGTCTGGGAGCCCTATATGCACAATCCCAAACTGCCGCACC